>DASUKT010000182.1:0-9963 GCA_036278575.1 Pseudolabrys sp.
TCGCCTTCGAACACGTAGGCGAAGGCGTGACGCTCGACTTCCACCTTCAGTGTCTTGCGCTTTCCGGGCGGCACGTAAATGTCGAGGTAGCGCGGATCGGCGGCGACGCCTTCGATGGGACCGTTCTTGCCCCAGAAGTTACCGCAGACGACACGCACGCGCGTGCCGTCATCGTCGGTGACTTCCGGAATCTCGGCACCTTTGACGTCCTGGTAGCGCGGCGCCGTCATCTTCAGCGAGGAGGGCAGATTCGCCCAAAGCTGGAAGCCATGCATGCGGCCTTGTGCGTCGCCCTGCGGCATCTCCTGATGCATGATGCCGCGGCCTGCCGTCATCCATTGCACGTCGCCGGCGCCGAGCGAGCCACGATTGCCGAGACTGTCGCCGTGCTCAACCGTGCCGTTGAGCACGTAGGTGATCGTCTCGATGCCGCGATGCGGATGCCACGGAAAGCCGGCGAGATAATCGGCCGGCCGGTCGTTACGGAAATCGTCGAGCAGCAGAAACGGATCGGTCTCGGCGGTTTCGCCGAAGCCGAAAGCACGGCGCAGCTTCACGCCGGCGCCTTCGATGGTGGGTTTTGACTGCGTAACGCTTTTGACGGGACGGATGGACATGGGTTTACCTATTGTTTGCGGACGTCATGCCCCGCGCAAGCGGGGCATCCAGTAATCGCAGACGGTTGTGATTGCTGGATCGTCCGCCTTCGCGGACGATGACAGTCAGAACTAGGCGGCGCGTTCAGACGCGACGACATTTGCAAACCGCGCGGCATAGGCCGCGAACTGGTCGATATAGTTCTTCAGGAACTTGCGCACGTTCTCATCGGTGACGTTGTTCTGCGCGTCGATCAGCTCCGGCCTGAACGCAATGTAGGCTTCGCCGCCCATCACGTGCATGCCGACGAAATTCCCGAGAATCTGCCGCAAGTGCTGTTGGGCAATCGCGCTCGAAATGGCGGCGCCGGAGGTGCCGGTCGTCGCGGCCGGCTTGCCGATCCAGACGCTGGTGCCATAGGGGCGGCTACCCCAATCGATTGCGTTCTTGAGCAGCGCCGGAATGGAACGGTTGTGCTCCGGCGTCACAAACAGAATCGCATCGGCTTCCGCAACCTCAGCCTTGAAACGCTTCACGCTTGCAGGAAGATCGGCCTCGAGATCCTGATTGTAGATCGGCAGATCGTCGATCTTGAGAAGTTTTGCCTCGAATTTGTCGGCGCCGAGACGGGCGAGCGCCTGCGCCAGCTTGCGGTTGATGGATTCGCGGCGTGCGCTGCCGACGACGATGCCGAGCTTGAGTTTTGCCATGGCTGTGCCTACCTTGGTTACGTCTTTATACTTAGGCTAGATAGATGACTGTGAAGGCTCCGCAAGAAGGCACATCGCGTATACCGAGGAACCTGGAGGTTGCTGAGGATTGCCGCGCGGTCAGCGAGGTTCTGGCGCGGGTGGGCGACAAGTGGACCGTTCTGGTGGTCTCGGCGCTCGGTGAGGGACCGAAACGGTTCAACGAACTGCGCCGCGCGCTCGGAAGTATTTCACAGCGGATGCTGACGCTGACGCTGCGCGGGCTCGAACGCGACGGGCTGGTAACGCGCACGGTGTTCCCGACGATCCCGCCGCGCGTCGAATACGAGTTGACGAAGCTTGGCCGTTCGCTGCTCGAGCCGGTCAGTGAGTTGGGACTGTGGGCGCGCAAAAATCGCGGCGCCATTCAGGACGCGCGGCGCAAGTTCGATACGGTGCCGGCGGACAGCCGGTAAGGGTGTAATTGTCGAGATCGGATTTCCGTTGGAGCCTGCGGCCGCGAAGGCGGATGCAGGAATGAGCGGAACGAGGCGATTTCGATATCCGACCGATCTACTTGCAACATCCGCCCGTTTGCATCGGCGGGCAGGGGACAGAGCCGTATGAGCAGAATACGCAGCAGTCTCCCGGCTCGGGCTTGAGCCGCTCGCCGCATCCTTTGCAGTCGTAGAAGAACCGACACGCATCGACGGGCATGCGCTCGGTCACGCGATGCCCGCATCTCGGGCAGGTGATGGTTGACAATTCGATCACGCGCGCGCTCGCCGAGTCGGCGCAATGAGAATTACCTGGAGCGAGCCATCACGCATCGGCGCTGACTGAAATTTGCCGCCACTCGTTTTCGAGCAGGCGCTTCACGATCTTCGCGCGCTCCAGCGCCTCCGCCCCGGCGGCATCGAGCGCCGCGATATCGGCGCCGAGAATCTCGGCTTCGCTCAATTGCCGGCACAATTCGGCGCGCTCCTTGATCGCGACCAGCGCCGCGGCCAATTTCGTTTCGAGTACCTTGAACTGACTTTCCAGCATCGCATCGGCGCTGAGGATGTGGCCGATATGGCAACGGAATTGCAGGAGATTGCCGATATGCTCCGTTCGCAGCGCGCCGCCGCACTCCGGACAGGTCAGAGCGGTGGGACGGTCAAGCCGGTATTCCTCGGTCATCGTTGCTCTCCTTCAAGCAGCGCCTCGGGCTCCCTTCCGGTGGCGATCTTCCGTGCGAGAGTGACCAAAAGCGGCGCTACCTCGTCAAGCACCACGCAGTAATCGGCGCCGGCGTAGCGTAATGCGCTTGTCGGCATCTCCGCGCATTCGGCGTTGCCCGGTTGCTGAACCACGGCGATGCCGCCAGCCTTACGTAGAAGGTAAAGGCCGGCAGTTCCGTCGTTAAGGCCCCCCGTCAGGATGACGCCAACCGACTTCGCGCCGTACGCTTTCGCAACCGACCGGAACAACGGATCGATCGCCGGCCGCGCCCAGTTCTCGCGCGGGCCGCGGGACGTGCGTAAAAGGCCGTCCAGCGCCGTCATGTGGTGGTCGGGCGGCGCGACGAAAATGCAACCGGGCGCAATCGGCGTCAGGTTGTGGGCGTGCAGCGCCGGCAGCGGGCCGGCTTTGGACAAAAGTTCCGGCAGAAAGCTGTGCCGCGGGCCGACATGCTGGACGACCAACAGCGCCGCAGGAATATCGACAGGCAGATCGGACGCGAGCTTGATCAGCGCTTGCACGCCGCCAACCGACGCGCCGACAGCTATGGCGGCGAAGTTTGCCAAACGATGACCGCCTTTTGCATGTGCCAATCCTTTTCCGACGGGCGTTCCGGCGGCAGTCGTGCGCGTGGCGTGCGAGATTCAAGTCGTGTCACAGTTCTTCAACGCACTTGGCGCCGTTATCCGCCGCCTTTGAGCCAAGCGCGCGCGAGCGCAAATGTTCCGGGCGCGCGAGCGCAAAATCAGGGACAGGCCGCGAAGCCTGTCCAGATGTTGTCTCACGTTGCCTAAAATAGAGCGACGTGACTTCGCAGTTTTGAATGGCCGCTTACGATGCTTTATTGAGCGGCACGGCGATAAAACGCGTCGCATCTGCCGTCTTCACCCGCATCAGCACGGCGTGTTTGCCGCTGTCCTTCGCCTCCTTCAACGCTTTGCTCACGTCGGATGCCTTGCCGACCGACTTGCCGCCGACATCCAGGATCACGTCGCCGGCGCGGAAGCCTTGCTGCGCGGCAGGCCCGTCCGGATTGACGCCGAGAACAACCACGCCCTTGCCGCCGGCGCCCGCCACGTCGTTTGCCGGCGCGACCCTGAGGCCGAGATGCGGGACACCCGATTGCTGCGCGCCATTGTCGTTTTGATTTTCGTTTTGCTCGTTGCTCGCGGTCTGCTGCTGCGACGGCATTTTTGCGAGGGTCATGGTGATTGTCTTCATGTCGCCATCATGCAGCAGCGTGACTTTCACCGAGCTGTCCGGCTTCATGTTGCCGATCGTGCGGGCTAGATCGCGCGAGTCTTTCACCGGATCGTCGTTGACTTTGGTGATGACATCGCCGGCGACGATACCTGCCTTGGCGGCCGGACTGTTGGCTTGCGTATTGTCGACGATCGCGCCTTGCGCTTTCTTCAGTCCGAGGCTCTCGGCAATGCCGGCCGAAACGGGCTGCACCGTCACGCCCATATAGGCGCGCACGATTTTGCCGTGCTCCTTGAGCTGCGCGATGACGTTTTTTGCGGTGCTGGCCGGAATATCGAAGCCGATGCCGACCGAGCCGCCCGACGGCGAGAAAATCGCCGTGTTCACGCCGATGACATTGCCGTCGACATTGAACGCCGGGCCGCCGGAATTGCCCTTGTTGATGGGGGCGTCGATCTGAATGTAATCATCATAGGGGCCCGAGCCGATATCGCGGCCGCGCGCCGATATGATGCCGGCGGTAACCGTCCCACCGAGACCGAACGGGTTGCCGACCGCAACCACCCAATCGCCGACGCGCGGCGCCTTGTCGGCGAACTTCACATAAGGGAATGTCTTATCGGAATCGACCTTGATGAGCGCAAGGTCGGTCTTCGGATCGGTGCCGATCACCTTGGCTTTATAGATCGTACCGTCGTCGGTCTTCACCTGCACGGTATCGGCGTGGTCGACGACGTGATTATTCGTCACCGCGTAGCCGTCGGCCGAAATGAAAAACCCGGAGCCTTCCCCGGTGATGATCTGCTTGCGGTGCGGAAGGTTGCGGCCGAATTGCCGAAAGAACTTCTCCATCGGCGATCCCGGCGGGGACTGCATGCCGTTATCGCTGCTGTTCATTCCGGTGGTGGCCGGCTCGTCGATGCGCACGCGAACGGAAATAACCGCCGGTTTCACTTTGGCAACGAGATCGGCGAACCCGACCGGTGCCTTCGCTGCGCTTGCCTTTTCCGACAAGTTTGTCGTTTGCGCAGTGGCCGGTGCAGGGCCGAAATTGAAATGGCCCGGGCCGCCGGCGAGCACGGCAACGCCGAGCACAGCGGCCGAGCCGAGCAGCGCCACACGCCGGCCGCTCGGGAATTTTCGTTTATCGCGTTCGAATGAATGATGATCGCTCATGAGATCGTCTCCGTCGATTGAGGGATGGCTAAGGCACGCTGCCCTTCACGCTGTTAACGCATGAAATAAAGGACGCGCCTTACGACGACCTGTCGTGCACATTTAAACTTGGTAATCGTGGACGTTTGGTAATGCGCACGGCTCCTTACGATGAAAAGCGCCGCGTGCCGCGAATTTGAAATCGGTGCAGCAGCCGTGCTTTTATCCCTCCCCGCTTTGCCGGGAGGGATAAGAACGCAGCTAGCGCGCTGCTACCTTGCGTGTCGCCAGCGCGTCGCTGAGCGCCTGCGACAAATCGGCGGCGTCATAAGGCTTGCGCAGGATCGGCCGTCCATGATGGTCGATGAACCTGCGCGCATAGCCGCTGGTGAGCACGACTGGAATGTGCGGATGGCGCTCGTTCACGATATGCGCCAATGCGAGCCCGTCCTGATCGCCCGGCAGCACCACGTCGCTGAACACGAGGTCGATCGGCGTTCCCGACGCAAGCATGTCGAGTGCAGGGCGCACTGCATCGGCGACACGCGTGCGGTATCCAAGCTGCTCGATGAGACCGACCGTCGCCGCGCGCACGTCCGCATGATCTTCGACGACCAGCACCACTTCGCCTTGTCCTGCGGGCAGCATCACCCGCTCGTGCGGAGGCAAAGTCGAGACGGGCTTCAGGCTACGCGGCAGGTAGAGCGTGGCCGTGGTGCCATGTCCGATCTCGCTGACGATCGCGGCCGTCCCGCCGGATTGGCGCGCAAAGCCATACACCTGCGAAAGTCCAAGACCGGTGCCGCGGCCGGTGCTTTTGGTCGTGAAGAACGGCTCGAAGACGCGGCCGATCGTGTCCGCCGGAATGCCGACGCCGGTATCCGCTACCGTGAGCGCCACGAATTCGCCTTCGAGCCGTTCGGCGGTTTCAAACCCCGAGAGCAGCGCGTTCTCGGCGGAAAGGATAATCGTACCGCTCCCTGCGATGGCGTCGCGTGCGTTCACCACCAGATTGACCAGTGCCAACTCGAATTCGGGAATATCGATCGCGATCGGCCAGACATCTTCCGGTATCGCGATGCGCAATTCGATATTCCCGCGCACCGAACTCGACAGCACGTCACGGAAAGCCGCGACAGTTTGCGCGAGCGAGACGGTCGTCGGATTGAGCGGTTGGCGGCGTGAAAAGGTGAGCAGTTGACGGGTCAAGGATTCGCCGCGCGAGGCCGCCGTTTTGATCGCGTCAAGCGCGCGGACGTTCTCCGGCTCGATGACGCGCTTGGACAGCCACTGCGCGCGGCCGCTGACCACCATCAGCAGATTGTTGAAATCGTGCGCCACGCCGCCGGTGAGTTGGCCGAGCGCCTCCATCTTTTGCGATTGTGCGAGCTGCCGCTGCGCTTTTTCCAATTCCGCCGCCGCCTTTTTTTCCGCGGTAACATGCCGGCCCGCAACGTAAATGAAGCCTTTGTCGGCCGTCATCGTCCAGGCAATCCAGCGCCATGAACCGTCGCGATGGCGAAAGCGGTTTTCCATGCGCACGGTCGGCACGCCGCCGGCAAGCTGGGCGCGCCCGGCCTCGGCCGCCGGCGCATCGTCGGCGTGCCGCAATACGCTTACGTGCATCGACTTGATCTCGTCATCGGTCCAGCCGAGCAGATTGCTCCAGGCCGGATTGACGCTGACAAAGTAGCCGGCGAAGTTCGAGACGCCCAGCAGGTCCTCGGAAACCGTCCAGATGCGGTCGCGCTCGCGGATGCGCTCCTCGACCTCCGCCTCCAGTTTGCTGGTGAGCACGCGCAGCATGTCTTCCTGGCGGACCCGGTCGGTGGTCTCGACCGTGACGGCGAGCACGCCGCCGATGCCGTTGGGCGCGGTGGCGTCCGGGATCGGGCTGTAGCTGATCGTGAACCGCGCCTGCTCGGGCGTGCCGCGGCGGCGAAGCATCCAGGCATGATCGATGGCGAAAAAGCTTTCACGCTCGCCGCGCAAGATACTTTCCGTAAGCGGCCCGAGCTGATCGTAAACTTCCGGCCACATCTGGCGCAGCGGTTGGCCGAATGCCGAAGGATGCCGGTCGCCGAGCAGAGGCGCGTATGCGTCATTGTAGATGTTAATCAGTTGCGGTCCCCAGCGCACGGCCATTGGGAAGCCGGAGGCGAGCGCAAGATCGATGGTGAAGTTGAGAGCGGGGGACCACAACTCCCGCGGACCGAGCGGGCTGGCGGTCCAGTCGAATTCGTTCAAGCGCCGGCGCATCTCGGCGCCGCGAAGGAGCGGCACAGGGTTTGCAGCCGGGAAGCCCAGCGAACGGCGCATGCCGTTTTCCCCATCCGAACCTTGGGAAATGCCGGAGCCGTTATCGGGTTCCATCGGCGTGCGCTCTGCTGGTTGCTCCGGCCGCGGGCTTTGGGCATCGTAGTTTGGCCGGACGCTATCGCCAAATCGCGTTCGCGGAACGAAAAACCGAAGTTTGCGGGGTGCGCGGGTGAGCCTATCTTGCGGCCATGCGTCGCGCCCAGTTCACCTATGCTTCTTGGCTGTGCGCTCGCAAGCTACGCACAATGCGGCTGGGTTGGCAGGACAGCCAAAGCTGCCACGGCGATCGGGTGAAACAGGCCGGTCAGCCGGCTGCTGCCGGGTCAGGAAAATAATCCTTGACAGCGTGACGCTGGTCCGCTAGAGATGACGCACGCTTCACAGTTGCGCCCGGGCACAGGCCTCCGAGAGGCGAAACCAAAAAACAAAATGCGGCGCATCGGAACGGCGCGGGCCGTTCCGCATTGTCTCGCGACGGCGGGTCTCGACCGCCCGGGGAGAATGCGGATGCCCGAATACGAGAATGCAAACGGCAGCAGGATCGTCGAAACCAAGACTGACGCACGCGCGGGCGTCACCGGTCATCACGGGCGCACCGTCCTGATTCTCAGCACGCTCGGCGTCATCGTCCTGTTCATCTGCGTCTATCTCTATTTCTTCGCCTAGCAGGCTGCTGAAAAACGAGCGCAAGCAGGACGCGCGCCTGATGGCTGTGCTGGTCAAAACCTTGCGCGAACTGAACGACAATGAACGATTGCCTCGAAATGTCGACGAAATTCGCCGGTCGCTTTCGCAAAAATTGGAAGCGCTTGTCGCCGAAGAGGAGGCGGAAGTATCTCGCGGTCCTGGCCCCCGATGATCGCGGGCGTATCGGGGCTGCTCGCGGTGCACCGGCATGACGAACGGCCGCAATGGATTCCCTCGCGCCGGCGAATCGAATGGAAAAACGGAGCGGTAGCGCAGGCATTCTCGGCCGAGCAGCCGGAAGCTTGCGCGGCCTGCAATTCTCCGCCGCGTGGTGCGACGAGCTCGCCAAGTGGCGCCAAGCCGAAGCAACTTTCGACATGCTGCAATTCGGGCTGCGCCTTGGCGAGCGGCCGCGGCAGGTGATCGCCACCACGCCGCGGCCGATCGCGCTCATCAAGCGGCTGATCGCCGACGTCGCGCCGTTCAATCCAACCCCTGCTGCACGCAAGCATACTTGCGCTACAGTAACTGCCTCTCGGGCCGACCTATTCCGCCTCTCAACTTTTGAGTTGATCCATGATCGTTGCAGAGCGAACGCTGACACTGCGTGAAGACGATCGGGAAGTGAAAATTCCGATCAGCATCTTTGCACCTGTTTGCAACAAACCCGGTGCTTGGTTCTGCCGCTATGATGTCGGCTGGCCGGACGGCTTGCGTTCGTTCGAGGGTTGGGGCGTGGATGGCGTCCAAGCGTTGGTTGCTACCCTTGGAATGATAGGAGCCGAAATTTACTCGAGCAGCTATCACAAATCTGGAAAGCTGTTCTGGGACAAGCCAGGGAACGGCTATGGATTTCCCGTCGTCTCATCGCTGCGAGATCTCTTGGTTGGCGATGACGGGAAGTATCTGTGAACTAATGGCAATAATTTGAAAATGGACCCGCCCTGACCGGCGGGCTTTTTTTATGCTCAATCGTCTTCGAGACCTTCTTTTCTCGCCCGAACGCAAATCCTCACGCACCGCGCGGTTCATCGCGCTCGAGAGCGGCGGGCGGGCGCGCTGGACGCCGCGCGATTACGCGGCGCTTGCGCGCGAAGGCTACGGCAAGAACGCGATCGTCTACCGCGCGGTGCGGCTGATTGCGGAAAGCGTCGGAGCGAGCTCGTTCATTGCGTATGAAGGCGCAGCGGAACGCGACTCGCATCCGCTGCTCGCATTGATCGCGCGCCCCAATCCGCGCCAGGACGGCGCCTCGTTCCTTGAAGCGGTGACGGCGCACCTGCTGCTTGCCGGCAATGCGTACCTCGAAGCGGTCACGCTCGACGGCGAGAGCGTGCGCGAACTCTACGCACTCCGGCCCGATCGCATGAAGGTGGTGCCCGGGCCGGACGGCTGGCCGCAGGCCTACGAATATTGCGTCGGCGGTGCGATCGTGCGTTTTGAGCAAGCCGTTGCGCAGCCTCCGATCCTCCAACTCGCGTTTTTCAATCCGCTCGACGACTATTACGGCCTCTCGCCGCTCGAAGCCGCCGCCATTGCGGTCGACACGCATAACGCGGCGGCGTGCTGGAACAAGGCGCTGCTCGACAACGCGGCGCGGCCTTCCGGTGCGCTGGTCTATGCGGCCGCGGAAGGCTCGATCCTGTCCGATGCGCAGTTCGAGCGGCTGAAGAAAGAGCTTTCCGATCAATACCAGGGCACGGCCAATGCCGGCCGGCCGCTGCTGCTCGAAGGCGGGCTCGACTGGAAGGCGATGTCGCTGTCGCCGAAGGACATGGATTTCATGGAAGCCAAGCACGCCGCCGCGCGCGAGATCGCGCTCGCCTTCGGCGTGCCGCCGATGCTGCTCGCCATTCCCGGCGACAACACCTACTCGAACTATCGGGAAGCCAACCGCGTGTTCTGGCGGCAGACCGTGCTGCCGCTGGCGAACCGGATCGGCGCCGCGCTGGCGCAATGGCTGGAGCCGGCATTCGGCGCCGTCACCCTTGCGGTCGACACCGACAAGATCGATGCGCTGGCGGGAGATCGCGCCGCGTTGTGGGAGCGCGTTACCCGCGCGCCGTTCCTGGCGCTCAACGAGCAGCGT
>DASUKT010000183.1:0-7800 GCA_036278575.1 Pseudolabrys sp.
AATCTGCCGCTGGTCGAGCCGACCTATCCGCTGACCGAAGGCTTGGCTCTCGGCAACGTCCGGCGCGCAATGGATGGCGCGCTTGCCCGTCTCCCGGAATTGCCGGAGTGGCAGGATACGGCGTGGCTCTCGCGCGAGCGATTTCCGGCTTTCAGTTCGGCGCTGCGCAGCCTCCATCGCCCCGTTCAACCAGTTGACGTGCTTCCAACAAGCTCGGCGTGGAGCCGGCTCGCTTTCGACGAACTGCTCGCCGGCCAATTGGCGCTTGCACTCGTGCGCGCCCACATGCGCCGCCAGCCGGGCCGGGGCAGCGCCGGCGAAGGCTTGTTGCGCGCGCGTGTTTTGCAGGCGCTGCCCTATTCACTGACGCCCTCGCAGCAACGCGCAGTGGACGACATCGTCACCGATCTCGCCAAGCCGCAGCGCATGTTGCGGCTGCTGCAAGGCGATGTCGGTTCGGGCAAGACCGTGGTCGCGCTGCTGGCGGCGGCGAGTGTCGTCGAGGCCGGACGGCAGGCCGCGCTGATGGCGCCGACCGAAATCCTGGCTCGCCAGCATTTCAATACGATCGCCCCGCTCGCCGGCGCCGCCGGCATGCGCGCCGCCATTCTGACCGGCCGCGAACGCGGCCGCGAGCGCGACGAACTCCTCGAACGGCTCGCGCTCGGCGACATCGATCTGCTCGTCGGCACCCACGCCTTGTTTCAGGAAACTGTCGCGTTCCACGATCTCGCACTTGCCATCGTCGACGAGCAGCACCGTTTCGGCGTGCATCAGCGGCTTGCGCTTACGCAAAAGGGCGAAGCGGTTGATGTGCTGGTGCTGACCGCGACGCCGATCCCGCGCACGCTGGTGCTGACCTATTTCGGCGACATGGATATCTCCGAATTGCGGGAGAAACCGGCCGGACGGCTGCCGATCGACACCCGAACGATTCCGCTCACGCGCATTGCTGACGTTGAGGATGCCGTCGGCCGTGCGCTCGATCAGGGCCAGCGCGTCTATTGGGTGTGCCCGCTGGTCGAGGAGTCCGAAAAGATCGATCTGGCGGCGGCGGAGGCGCGCTTTAAGGAGCTCAAGGCGCGCTTCGGCAGCGGCGCCGATCTCGTGCACGGACGGATGAAAGGCGCAGAGAAAGATACCGCCATGGCACGCTTCGCCTCAGGCGAGACGCGCCTGCTGGTGGCGACAACCGTAATCGAGGTCGGCGTTGACGTGCCTGAGGCGACCGTCATGGTGGTCGAGCATGCCGAGCGCTTCGGTCTCGCACAACTGCACCAGTTGCGCGGGCGCATCGGGCGCGGCTCCGGTCACTCGACCTGCTTGCTGCTTTACAAGGCGCCGCTCGGCGAAAACGCTAAGTCCCGCCTTGAGATCCTGCGCGAAACAGAAGACGGATTCCGCATTGCCGAGGAGGATTTGCGCCTGCGCGGCGAAGGCGATGTGCTGGGCACGCGGCAAAGCGGCCTGCCCGGATTCCGCATCGCCCTTCCCGAGATACACGGAAAATATCTCGGCGCCGCGCGTGACGACGCAGCACTCATTCTCTCACGCGATCCCTCGTTGAGCTCGGATCGCGGCCAGGCCCTGCGTCGTCTGCTGTATTTGTTTGAGAAGGATGAGGCGATCAGGTTGATACGGGCGGGGTAACAATCTGTCATTCCGGGGCGCACGCGCAAGCGTGCGAGCCCGGAATGCATAATCACAGCTGGGGTATGGATTCCGGGCCCGGCGCTAACGCGCCGTCCCGGAACGACAGCGATTGCGCCTACTCCACCTTCTCCGGCTTACGCGCGGTCTGCGCAGCTTGCGCCGTTGCTGCCAAACCCGACAGCTTCTTTTGCGCGTCGGAATCGGGCTGCACCATGCCGGCAGAGATAAGCAATGCCATCGCATTCTCGACAGAGATGTCGATTTCGATCAGGTCCTTGCGCGGCACATAAAAGAAGAACCCCGTCGTCGGGTTCGGCGTGCACGGCATGAACGCCGAAACATGTTCGGTTTTCGGCAGACGGTCGGCGATATCGCCGCTCGGCGGCTGCGAGAGAAACACCAGCGACCACATTCCCGGCCCCGGAAATTCCACCAGCGCGACCTGGCGAAAGCTTGATCCCGACTTGGAGAACAAGGTCTCGAAAATCTGCTTCATGGTTCGATAGACCGGCCGCACGATCGGCATGTGGGTGAGCAGACTTTCGCCCCATCCGACCAGGGTACGCCCGACGAGATTGGCGGTAAGAAATCCAAGCGTCGTCAGCGCGACGAAGGCGATGATCAGCCCGGTCCCTGGAATCGGCCACGGGAGATAGGTTTCCGGCCGGTACACCGGGGGGATCAGGGGACGCATGACGTCGTCCGCCCACGTGATGATCGACCAGATGAGCCAGATGGTGATCGCAAGCGGGCCGGCGACGACCAGCCCGGTCAGAAAATAGTTGCGGATGCGCGCAGCCACGCCGCCTTTTTGCGGGCCGGTATCGGGCGTGGTGGTCGGGTCGGTCATGGCGCGAATTTATTCCACCGTGACCGATTTCGCGAGGTTGCGGGGTTGGTCCACATCCGTGCCTATCGCGACCGCGGTGTGGTAGGCCATCAGTTGCACCGGAACCGCATAAACCAGCGGCGTCACGGTCGAGGCCATTTCCGGCAGCGTCAGGGTCACGGTCGAGCCGACGGTCGCCTCTTTCGCGCCCTTCGGGTCGGTGACCAGGATGATCCGCCCGCCCCGCGCCGCCACCTCCTGCATGTTCGAGACGGTCTTCTCAAACACGCGGTCGTAAGGGGCAATCACGATCACCGGCATGGTCTTGTCGATCAGGGCGATCGGCCCGTGCTTCAGCTCACCGGCGGCATAGCCTTCTGCATGGATGTAGGAGATTTCCTTGAGCTTCAGCGCGCCTTCGAGCGCGATCGGGAAGCTCGTGCCACGGCCGAGATAGAGAACGTCTTTGACCTTGGCGAGCTCGCGCGAAAGCTCTTCGATGTCCGGCTCGAGCGCCAACGCCTCCGCCATGTGGCGCGGCACCTCGATCAGCGCGCGTACAAGGTTTCGTTCGTCCGCTTCCGACAATTCGCCGCGCGCGCGGCCGGCCGCAATCGCCAGACAGCACAGCACCGCAAGTTGACAGGTGAAAGCCTTGGTCGATGCAACACCAATCTCCGGACCGGCCAGGGTCGGCATAACCGCTTCGCTTTCGCGCGCGATGGTCGACGTCGGCACGTTCACGACCGAAAGCACGTGCTGCTTGTTTTCGCGCGCGTAACGCAGCGAAGCGAGCGTGTCGGCCGTCTCGCCGGATTGCGACACAAAGATCGCGAGATTGCCCGCATCGAGCGGCGTGCCGCGATAGCGGAATTCGGAGGCGATATCGATCTCGACAGGAATTTTCGCGAACCGCTCGAACCAGTATTTGGCGACCAGTCCCGAGTAGAAGGCAGTGCCGCAAGCCGAGATCGAAAGGCGTTTGAGCTTGTTCCAGTCGAACGGTAATTTAGATGGTAGAACAACGCGTTCGCTCGTCATATCGATGTAATGCGCGAGCGTATGGCCGACGACCTCAGGCTGCTCGTGGATTTCCTTGGCCATGAAGTGCTTGTGGTTGCCCTTGTCGACCATCTGAGCGGAGGCCGTGGACTTCACCACTTCGCGTTCGACTGCCTTGTCCGTCTGGTCGTGAATTTGGACTCCCTTGCGCGTCACCACAGCCCAGTCACCGTCTTCGAGATAGCTGATCGTGTCGGTGAACGGCGCCAGCGCAATAGCGTCGGAGCCGAGATACATTTCGCCGTCGCCATAACCGACCGCGAGCGGGGAGCCTTTGCGCGCACCAATAATCAAGTCTTCCTCACCCGCGAAGAGGAAGGCGAGCGCGAAGGCCCCGCGCAATTGCTTGAGCGCGGCGGCGACCGCCTCCGCCGGTTTCTTGCCTTTCTTCATTTCGTCGGTGACGAGATGCGCGACGACTTCCGTATCGGTCTCGCTGCCGAACTTCGATCCGTTCTTGCCGAGCTGCTCGCGCAGCTCGCGAAAGTTCTCGATGATACCGTTGTGGACGACGGCGACGCTCTCGGTCGCATGCGGATGCGCGTTGTCTTCGCTGGGGCGGCCGTGCGTCGCCCAGCGGGTATGGCCGATGCCGATTGTTCCCTTCAGGGGAGCGCGTTCGAGCCGCGCCTCCAACGATTTCAGTTTGCCTTCGGCACGGCGGCGGGTCAGCGCGCCTTTTTCGAGCGTGGCGACGCCGGCGGAGTCGTAGCCACGGTATTCGAGGCGTTTGAGCGCATCGACCAGGTGGCCCGCTACCGGTTGGCGGCCAATAATTCCAACAATTCCGCACATTCCTGGCGAACGGCCCCTCTTTTATGCGCCTGTTTAATCATTTCCGGTAAGTAACTGGAAATCAAAACGTATTGCGCCGTGTGACAGACCCGCCGCAGTTTCCAGATCGCTTTTCAAGCTTTCGGCTTCTTCCGGGATTTGCTGTTCTTGCCGAGCGATTTGACCTCGCGCAAGCGCTTCGCCCAACCTTCCTTAACCGTCTGCGGCGTGCGGGCGATGGCGAGAGCGCCGGCGGGCACATCCTTGGTCACCACGGTGCCGGTGCCGACATAGGCGCCATCACCGACCTTGACCGGCGCGACCAGCGCCGAATTCGAGCCGATGAAAGCGCCTTTGCCGATATCCGTCTTGTGCTTCGCCACACCGTCGTAATTGCAGGTGATCGTGCCGGCACCGACATTGGCACCCGCTCCGACCCGCGCATCGCCGATATAGGTCAAATGGTTTGCCTTGGCGCCTGCTTCCACGGTCGCCGCTTTTACCTCGACGAAATTGCCGATGTGCACGTCTTCACCCAATTCCGCGCCCGGGCGCAGCCGCGCGTAAGGTCCGATACGCGCACCCTTGCCGATGTGCGCGCCCTCGATATGCGAAAATGAGCGGATGACCGCGCCATCCTCGATGACAACACCCGGACCGAAGACGACATAAGGCTCGACCACAACGTCGGTGCCGAATTTGGTGTCGGCAGCCAGGAACACCGTTTCGGGTGCGGTCAAGGTAACTCCGGCTTCCACTGCCGCCGACCGAAGCCGCTGTTGCAAAACGGCTTCCGCCTCGGCGAGCTGCGCCTTGGTATTGATGCCGCGCACATCGTCCTCCTCGGCTTCGACTGCGACCGCCTTCAAGCCCATATCGCGGGCAATGGCAACCGCATCGGTCAGGTAAAATTCCCGCTTGCTGTTGGCATTGCCAATCCGCCCGAGAATGGCGAGCGCCTTGTCTCCGGCCAACGCCATCAGCCCGCCATTGCACAAGCGAATGCGGCATTCCTCAGGCGTTGCATCGTTTTCTTCACGTATTGCCGTAAGTTCGCCGTTCGTGACCACGAGACGGCCATATCCTTTCGGATCGGCCGGTGTGAAGCCCAGCACGGCGACCGACGCGCCATCCGCCACTGCATGACGCAAACGCGACAGCGTGCCCGGGCGGACCAATGGCGTATCGCCGAAGATGACAAGAATGTCGTCTGCGCCGCGCTTGATCGCAGATTTCGCAGCAAGAACGGCATGCGCCGTTCCGCGGCGCTCGCGTTGCTCGAAGATGTGCGCATTCGGCACGATCCGCTCCGCCGCTTTCACAACCGGCCCATGCCGTGCCGCAGTTACAACAGCCATGTCGCGCGCGCCGGCGAGCGCTACGGCATTGAGCACATGCGCAAGGAGCGAGCGTCCGGCGATCGCGTGCAGCACTTTCGGCAAGCGCGACTTCATGCGCGTACCCTCGCCGGCGGCGAGCACGATCGCAAGACAGGTGCGCTGGTCCTTGGGTTTCGGCATTCGATCAAGGCGAGAATGCCTAGATTCTGCTAATGTTTTCAATGAGCTGATTCGCCTTTGGAACAGCCATGGCCGACACCCAACACGCGCTCGCAACCAAATCCCCTCCCTCGCGCAAAGCGCGCCCAGCCGTTCGCTGGGGCGTTGCGGCTCTGATTGCGCTTTCCGCCGCCGTCCTTACGGCAGAAACCAGGGAAGGTGGCCGGCGGCTCGAGATCGCCCTTGCCGGCGCCCATGATCCCGCCCGTTTTCTGACACCGGTCACACAACACGTGTCGGCAAGCGCCGTGGAGATGGCACGTCTGTCAACAGCCGTACGCGAGCTTTCCGCCGACCGTGATCGTTTAAAGGCCCGTGTCGCCAGCCTTCAGCGGACTCTGGAAGAAACCACCGGGTCGATAACCCGGCAAGTCAAGGAAGTCGCCGCCGCAACGGAAACGGCGGCGAAGCGGCAGGCGGCGATGTCGACTGCCCTAACCCTACCTAGCCATATCGAGAAAACGCTAGAGCCCACTAATTCGGCCAATTCCGCACCGGTCCCGCTGATTTCGGTGCCGAAGTTCAGCCTTGCAGCGGCGCCGCCGTACGGCTCGGCTTCCTCGCAATGGTCGAACGAATTCGTGGTGCCGTCGCGGCGGCAACCTGCATCGGCGCAGCATGTCGCCAATGTGTCGGCTCATAGCGAGGTCAAACAGAAAGAGGCGCGATTGGCGGAGCAGGAGGACGTGCCGCCGATGAAGAAAGAATTCGCCATAGAGCTCGGCAGCGGGACAAACGCCGCGGCGCTGTGGGATCAATGGATCAGCGTGAAAGCGAGCTACGGACCGCTGTTCACAGGCCTCGAGCCGCGTTATCGTCGGCATCGGCATGGATCGGGCGCGGCCGATTACCAGCTGATCGCTGGTCCGCTCGCCGACGCCGCGGCGGCGAACCGGCTCTGCAGCATCCTCGCGACGGTCCATGTCGATTGCCAGACGACGACTTTCGACGGCGCTCACCTGACGGTACAATAAAGCCGGCTTACGAACGCCCGCCGATCTGAAGAACGGCATTGGCTAGCGTATCGACCTATGAAGCTCTTCCTGCCGAGCGCACGCGCAACGAACTGGCTGCTGATCGTCGGTTTCACATCACTCGGCTATGCACTCTATCTTCGCTACATGGGCATCGAGCAATCCGGCGTGGGATTGGCCTGTGCAGCCGGGCTTGACACGTGGCTGTGCTTTTCGCGGCGCATCGCGGTCACGCTCTATATGCATTCGCTATTCGGCGGCACGGCGCTGGCGCTTGCGATGCTTAATCTGATCCGGCCGTCACTTGTGCTGTTCGCGGCAGGAGTGGCCGTGAGCGCGCTTGGCGTCGTCCTCTACAACGCAGGCCTTTCCGGCCTTGCCATCGGAGTGCTGATCCTCAGTCTTGCGCGCCGCGCACCCGAACCAGAGTAGCTGCAAGCGCGGCCAAGGCGACGCAAAACCACAAGGATTGCCAGTTGGCAAAGCCTTCGTTGGGCACGATGTAAACGACCGATAACCCCAGCACCCCGGCGGCGGTGATTTCTGCCGCGCCGCGGCTGCCTTTATCACGCGGCGCAAGCAGACCGAGCAAAACAAACGGCACAACCGCTGCGGTCAACGGCGCAAAAGGAAAGTCCTTGTAGCGCGGATCGAAGACAAGCCCCGCAGCGGCCTGGATCGCCAAAAGCGTTAGCGCCATCAGCAGCCCACCGGCAAAGCACGCAAGGGGATTGCGCTGCCGCGCTAAAGACGGGCCAATGATCTCCGAAAATCGCGGAATGGGAGTACCCGCCGTCAGTGCGGCGGCCATAACCAGCGGCGTCGCCAGTGCGACAATCGCAAAAGCGAGCGATCGCACCCAGCCGCCGATCCCGTAACTTTCGAGCGGCACGTTCGCAACGGTCCAGCCGATCAAGATTCCGCCTGCGATTGCCATTGCGGTCACGCC
>DASUKT010000184.1:0-3842 GCA_036278575.1 Pseudolabrys sp.
TCGAACCACATCTGCGCCCCCTCTTTCGGGATCACGTACCTGATCTCCACGCCATTATTCGCTTCCGCGGCGCGTTTCTGCGCTTGCTTGATATCGCCGGACCAGCCGACCGCAAGGCAAATCTCGCCACTCGCCAGCGCGTTGAGATATTCCGACGAATGGAATTTGCGCACATAAGGCCTGATTTTCATCAGCAGATCGGCGGCCTTTTGAAGTTCATCCGGCTTTGTCGAATTCGGATCGAGCCCGAGCTGATGCAGCGCTGCGGGCACGATGTCATCCGAAGAATCGAGCATGTACACGCCGCAATCCTTGAACTTCGCGATAATCTCCGGCTTGAACACCGCATTCCAGCTGTCGATCCTGGCGTCTGGTCCAAGCTTTTCGTGCACCGCCTTCACGCTGTAACCGATACCGGTCGTGCCCCACATGTAGTTGACGCCGTACTGATTGCCGGGGTCGTAGAACGCAAGACGGTTGGCGATTTCCGGCCAGACGTTCGTCAGATTGGGCAGCTTGCGTTTATCAAGCTTGCGGAACACGCCGGCCTTGATCTGCCGCTGCAGAAAATAGGCCGTCGGCACGACGACGTCGTAACCGGATTTCCCGGCAAGTAGCTTCGTCTCGAGCGTGTCGTTTGAATCGAACGTGTCGTATTGGACCCTGACGCCCGTTTCTTTTGTAAAGGCCTCGAGCGTTTCGGGGTCGATATAATCCGACCAGTTGTAGACGTTGACGACACGCTCTGGCTGCGATTGCGCGCCGGCCGCCAGAATGAAGGCGGCGCCTGCGAGGCCAAAAACCGCGAGACAAATAATCCGCGCTCGCAAATTCATGACAAAGAGTCGGCGCGCGGCCCGCTAGCTTCCGCTTCGGGTGGGTAGGCCCGCCGCCTTCCACGCGATGATGCCACCGGCGAGATGACAATTATAGGCATAGCCCCGATCCTGCGCCGCGAGCGACGCTGTCACCGAGCGGCGGCCTGAACGGCAAGCGAACACGACTTGCTTGCCGGCCGGATCGGGAATTTGTGCGGGGTCGAATGCGGAAAGCGGTACAATGACAGCGTCGGGATAGCACTCGACGCAGGTTTCATTCGGCTCGCGCACATCCACAAGGATCATGCGGCCTTCGGTGAGCCCACGCGCCACCTCTTCCGGCGTCAGATTCCGCACTTCGTCGGCACGCTCCATGCCTTCGGCCATGACTTGAACTCCATTCCCGGATGCCTGTTCTTAGCCGGAAATGGGATCAGCCGCACGGCTTTATTTGGCCGGTTCGTGTCAGATCGTCACCTGCGTACCGACCTCCACGACCCGGCCCGTCGGAATCTGGAAGTAATCGGTTGCGTCGTTTGCAACACGCGTGAGGCCGATAAAAAGGCGATCCTGCCAGCGCGGCATTCCGGACTGCGCGGCCGGCTTGAGCGAGCGGCGGGACAGGAAAAAGGACGTGGCCATAATATCGAATTGCCATCCGTGCTTGCGGGCAATTGCGAGCGCCTTGGGCACATTCGGCGTCTCCATGAAGCCGAAGCGAAGCACGACGCGGGAAAAGGTCTTGCCGATCGGCTCGATACGCACCCGTTCGGCAGCGTCGACGCGCGGGATATCCGCTGTTTCGATGGTGAGGATGACGTTTTTCTCGTGCAGCACCTTGTAGTGCTTGAGGCTGTGCAGCAGTGCGGTCGGCGCGCTGTGCGGATCACTGGTGAGGAACACCGCCGTGCCGGGGACAAGCTGCGGCGGCTTCTTTTCGAGCGCGGCAATAAGCGATTCCAACGGCGTCTCCTGCCGCCGCGTCTTTTGGTAGAGCAGCTTGCTGCCACGCCGCCACGTGTACATGACCAGCATCACAAGAGCGCCGAGCGCCAGCGGAACCCAGCCGCCCTCGATGACCTTCAGCAGGTTGGCGGAAAGGAACGTGACGTCAACGAACAGAAAAGGCGCAATCAAAGCCGCCGCACCGACAAGCGGCCAATTCCACGTGCGCCAGATAACCACAAAGGCCATCATCGCGGTCACCACCATCGTGCCGGTCACCGCGATACCATATGCGGAAGCCAGCGCGCCGGACGAGCGAAATAGCGCGACCAGCAGCAAGACGCCGACGAGCAAGAGGGCGTTGACCCGCGGCATGAAGATCTGGCCGAACAAGGCCTCCGAGGTGTGGCGGATTTCGAGCCGTGGCAACAGCCCGAGTTGAATGGCTTGGCGTGTGAGTGAGTAGGCGCCGCTGATGACCGCCTGACTTGCAATGACGGTTGCAACCGTCGCAAGCAGGACCATCGGCAGCAGCGCCCATTTTGGATAAAGCAGGAAGAACGGGTTTTCGATCGCCTTCGGATTGGCGAGCACCAGCGCACCCTGCCCCAGATAGTTCAGGATGAGCGCGGGCAAGGCGACAAAAAGCCATGCCGTTTTGATCGGTTCGCGACCGAAGTGACCGAGATCCGCGTAAAGCGCTTCCGAGCCCGTGACCACAAGGAAGACAGCGCCAAGCGTGAACAGGCCGATGATGCCGTGATGCGCGAGAAAGCTGATTCCGTAGATTGGATTGCAGGACCAGATCACCGCGGGGTTCTGTCCGACATGCCACAAGCCTGCGGCCGCAATCGCGGCAAACCATAAGACCATGATGGGACCGAAAAATGTGGCGACTCTTCCCGTGCCGCGCGACTGAATGGCAAACAGGACCGCAAGAATAACGACGGTCAGCGGGACGACGTACTGATCGAATGCAGGCGTTTCGACCTTGAGACCTTCAACCGCCGAGAGAACGGAAAGCGCAGGCGTGATGATCGCGTCACCATAAAACAACGCGCCGCTGACGATGCCGAGAAGAATAATTCCGCCGCCATGGCGGCCGATAGCGCGATGCGCAAGCGCCATGAGCGCAAGCGTGCCACCCTCTCCTTTGTTGTCCGCACGAAGCAGGATCAGGATGTACTTGGCTGTGACAACGACAAGCAGCGACCAGATGATAAGCGACAGAATTCCGAGCACCGCCGCCTGTCCCGCCGGCTTGTCCGGCCCGGTCGCGGCGAGGACGGATTCACGAAAGGCATAGAGCGGGCTTGTGCCGATATCTCCATAGACCACCCCGATACAGCCGATGGTCAGGGCAAGGAATCCTGCTTTGCCATGGCCGTTAAGGTCGCGCGAATCCGCGTCCGCGCGGGACGCGACGATGCCTTCGCTCATTTGAGGTGCCTGGATTTCTGCGTGCCTAAATTGTTGCGTCGCAACATAAGCAACGGTCGGCCTTATAACAGCCAGACCCGCATAAAGGCCCCGCCAACTATGCAGGGCTGCGGCGCGGAAAATGCAATGAGTGCAGAAGAGAAAATGTAACTATATTAGTATGATACGACGATATCATAAACTCAAACAGTAACTTGTGTGCCGACCTCCACCACGCGCCCGGTGGGTATTTGAAAGAAATCGGTCGCATCGCTGGCCGAACGTGCGAGCGCGATAAAGAGACGGTCCTGCCAGCGCGGCATGCCGGACTTTACGGCCGGCTTGAGCGCACGCCGCGACAGGAAGAAGGATGTCGACATGATATCGAAGCTCAGTCCGTGCTTGCGCGCAATGGCCAACGCCTTCGGCACGTTTGGCGCCTCCATGTAGCCGAACTTTAGGGCGACGCGGCTGAAGTGCTTCGATAGCGGCGTGATCTGCACCCTCTCCTCTTCGGCGACGCGGGGCGTATCCGCGGTAACAATCGTGAGGATCACATTGTGCTCATGCAGCACCTTGTTGTGCTTCAGATTGTGCAGGAGCGCCGTCGGCGTGAATTCCGGATCGCTCGTCAGAAACACGGCCGTCCCGGCCACAATA
>DASUKT010000185.1:0-13705 GCA_036278575.1 Pseudolabrys sp.
GCGCGCGATCCGCTCGGCATCCGGCCCTTGGTGATCGGCAAGCTCGACGGCTGCCCGATTCTCGCCTCCGAAACCTGCGCACTCGACATGATCGGCGCGCAGTACGTGCGCGACGTCGAGAACGGCGAGGTCGTCATCTTCGACGAAGATGGTGCGCAGTCGCACAAACCATTCCCGCCGGTCACTGCGCGGCCCTGCATCTTCGAATACATCTATTTCTCGCGTCCGGATTCGATTGTCGGCGGCCGCCACGTCTATAACGTGCGCAAGACCATGGGCGCCGAGCTTGCGCGCGAGGCGCCAGCGAAGGCCGATGTTATCATTCCCGTTCCCGACTCCGGCGTTCCCGCCGCTATCGGCTATGCGCAGGAATCGAAAATCCCTTACGAGCTCGGCATCATCCGCAACCACTATGTCGGCCGCACCTTCATCCAGCCGACGCAAACCATCCGCGACCAGGGTGTGCGCATGAAACACTCTGCAAACCGCGCCGTGGTTTCCGGCAAGCGCATCGTGCTGGTGGACGATTCTATCGTGCGCGGCACCACCTCGCGAAAGATCGTGCAGATGATGCGCGATGCCGGGGCAAAGGAAGTGCACTTCCGCATCGCCTCACCGCCGATCACGCATCCCGACTATTACGGCATCGATACGCCGGAGCGCGAGAAGCTGCTCGCCGCAACGCACGACCTTGAGGGAATGCGTGCGTTTATCGGTGCGGATTCGCTCCGCTTCCTGTCGGTCGACGGCATTTACCGCGCGATGGACGAAAAGGGCCGCAACCCCGAACACCCGCAGTTCACCGATCATTGCTTCACCGGCGACTATCCGACCTCGCTCACAGACCAGACCGCCAAAGACGCCTCCCCGCGGCAATTGTCGCTATTGGCGGAAGCGATTTAGCGAACGCGTCTTGACCCCCGTTGCTCCTCATGCTGAGGAGCCGCGCGAGAGCGCGGCGTCTCGAAGCATGAGGCCTCATCCTTCGAGACGGCCGCTTTGCGGCCTTCTCAGGATGAGGACCAATGTATGAGTGAATCGAAACCCCTCGCCGGCTCTGTTGCGGTCGTCACCGGCGCCTCGCGCGGCATCGGCGCGGCGCTGGCGGTGCATCTGGCCCAAGCCGGCGCGCACATCGTTGCAGTCGCGCGCACCGTCGGCGGCCTCGAAGAACTTGACGACAAAATCAAAGCCGCCGGCAGCAGCGCAACGCTGGTGCCGCTCGATGTGAAGGATTCCGACGGTATCGCGCGGCTCGCGCTCGCGCTCAACGAACGTTATCAAAAACTCGACGTGCTCGTCGGTAACGCCGGCATTCTCGGTGTGCTCTCGCCCCTAGATCATGTGGAGCCCAAGGCCTGGGACAACCTCTTTGCGGTCAACGTCACAGCCAATTGGCAGCTCATCCGCACGATGGATGCACTGCTCAAACGCTCGCAGGCCGGGCGCGCAGTCTTCATAAGCTCAGGTCAGAGCTGGTCCGCAAAGCCATATTGCGGCCCCTACGGCGCAACGAAAGCGGCGCTCAACTCGCTTGCACGCACTTATGCGAACGAAAGCGCATCAAGCCATGTGCGCGTCAATCTGTTCAACCCCGGCCCGACGGCAACGCGTATGTACAAAAGCGGCTGGCCGGGCGTCGATCAGAGCACATTGCCGACTCCGGAAGCGGTCGCGGCAGCCATCGTGCCGCTATGCCTGCCATCGTGCACGGAAACCGCAAAGATGTACGATTTCCGCCAAGGCAAATTTCTGGACTTCCACCCACCTTCCTAGATATCGCACCGATGTAGCAGTTTATAGATCAAACTGCCCTTGCATCATCGGAACGCACCGGCCGCCAATCCACGCCCCAACGAGACGGTCGCCTCGCTTTTCGGCGCGCGCTTCGAGAAGGCTCGGCCGTCCCATCTCCACGCCCTGCGCTATTCGCAGTTGCAATGACAGTTGTGACTCGGGATGCAAGCTAGCCAATAATCCGACCAGCGCGACGTTGGCACTGCCGGTCGCAGGGTCTTCGGGAACGCCGTAGAGCGGCGCAAACATCCGCGCATAAACGTCAATATTGACGCCATCACCGGGTGCATAGAGTAGGATGCCGGTCGCCCGGTCCATCGGAAGATGCTCCAAAAAAATTTCCAGCCTTGGCCGTGCTGCCGACAGCGATGCTCTTGTCTTTACTTCCGCAAAAACAAAGGCAGTACCGCATGATGCGACGCACGGACGATGGTGAACCGTCTCGATATCATCGATACCTATCGAGCATGCATTCGCAACGACTTGCAAAGGGATCTCCTCGCCTCGCATGAGCGGCTGAGGCGCAGCAAGGTGTGCGCCCACAACTAATCTGCTTTCCCGGATCACCTCCAATGCGACAAGGCCCGCCTTTTCCTCGAAAACAAGCGACTCGCCGGAAGTACGGCCCGACGTGGCCAGGACGAAAGCGGTGCCGATATTGGGGTGTCCTGCGAAGGGTAGTTCGGCGCGTGGCGTAAAAATACGAACCGCGGCGGTGTGCCCCGGCTCTTTTGCCGGAAGAACGAATGTCGTCTCTGAAAGATTGAATTCAGCCGCAATCGATTGCATCTGTGCGGCTGTCAACCCGCTTGCGTCAAGCACTACAGCCAGCGGATTTCCGCCAAAACGCCGATCCGTGAAGACATCAACTGTTCTGAAATCGAGCCGCATGCCGACACACCTTAGTTTGAGAAACGCCGAAGCTTATGGTCGGGCAGAATGGCGCGCTAATGATTGTTGATGATGCTTCGATATGCATCAATAATAGCGATAGGCGGTCGCGGTATTCACACGCCCGCTTGATCGCGCGGACCAAGCTTTCGCGCCTTACATGCAAAAAGGCCCGGCTTTATGCCGGGCCTTTTCGTTTTGAACGCGTAAGGGGTCTACCTGCCGGTGAACCTGTAATTGAGTCCGGCCCGGACGATATTGCCGCGAAACTCGAAATCAGTGGTGCCGACGATTCCTGTCGCCGGTACAGAGTTCGCGGCCACCGTTAAATGACCGAGGTCGTAATAAAGATATTCGAGCTTGGCGGTCCAGTTTTCCGCCACACGCGCCTCGATGCCGCCGCCGATCGTCCACCCGGCTCTCGTTGTCGAAGAATCGCCGGCCCAAGTGATCGTGGCTCCTCCACCGACAAGGCTCAGCGAGTCGGAGGCTTTTACGCCGCCGACTGCAAGTCCGCCTGTCGCATAAAGAAGGAATGTGTGATCACCCGGCGTCCAGCCCAGACGGCCGCGTACGGTCGCAAGCCAATCGACACGCTGATCCTGGTTGTACACAAAACGGCTGCCGGGACGAAAGAGCGGCGGAACAACGCCGCTGAACGAATCTGAGCCTTTGAAGTTTGTGTACTGAAGATCGGCTTCGATGCCGGCAACCCACGAGTTGGGCGTGATCTGGTAATTGTAGCCGACCTGCCCGCCGCCGATGAATCCGTTCAGGTGATTGCTGGCATTGATCGTGTCAAACGGATTTCCTGTCGGGGGATTGAGGTTGAAGGTGTTGCCGACAGAACCGAAGCCGTATCCCGCGTTTATGCCGGCATACCAACCGGTCCAACTTGGCGGGACGGCCAAGATCGGCGCCTTGTACGCCGGCGCTTTAACCGGCAGGTCTGTCGCATAGGCGGCGGAGATGCCTGCTGCCAAAAGAACCGCCGATAACAGTGACTTCAAAGAAGTTTGCATGACGCCCCTCAGCCAAAAATATTTTTCAAATTGCGGTGGCAAATCTATACCACCGCGCTGTCGGGCGTTATTGCAATCCGGCAACAGCGAACAACAACGTAGATTTCAACGATGATTCAAAGACTTCGAGAACGTCTCGGACGCGGCCAAGGCTTGCCGCAGATCAATGTTTGCGCTTCGCGCGCCCTTTAAAGGGGTTCGCTTTCTCACGCAGCGTGAGGCGGATCGGCGTACCGGGCAGATCGAAAGCCTCACGCAAGCCGTTCACCAAATAACGCTTGTAGGCGTCCGGTACGGCATCGGCGCGCGTGCAAAATACGACAAAACTCGGCGGCCGGCTTTTGGCTTGCGTAATATAGTTGAGCCGTAGCGTGCGCCCCGATACGGCCGGCGGCGGGTGCGCGCTCACCGCATCTTCGAACCAGCGATTGAGTGCGCTGGTTTGCACCCGTTTGTTCCAGACGGCATAAGCCGCGCTCACCGCTTCCATCAGGCGATCGAGTCCTTCGCCCGTCAGACCCGATACCGCGGCCAGCGGCACGCCTTTTACCTGCGTCAACTTCTCGGATGCTTGCGCACGTAATTCGCCGATGGCTCCGCCTACCTTTTCCCGCAAATCCCACTTGTTGACTGCGATCACCAGCGCACGGCCTTCGCGCTCGACGAGATCGGCGATACGCTGATCCTGTTCCTCGAACGGGTTTTGCGAATCGAGTAACACGACCACGACTTCAGCGAAACGTATGGCGTTGAGTGCATCGGCGACGGAAAGTTTCTCAAGCTTCTCGTTGATGCGCGAGCGTCGCCGCAGGCCGGCCGTGTCGTACAGCCGGAATTTTCTTGAACCCCAGGCGAGATCGACGGCAATTGAATCGCGCGTGATGCCGGCTTCCGGCCCGGTGACAAGACGGTCCTCACCGATCAGCCGGTTGATCAATGTCGATTTGCCGGCATTTGGCCTGCCGACAATCGCGACGCGAATCGGGTGATCCGCTGCGCGCGTGCTTTCGTCGATCTGTTCCGGCTGTGCGGTTAGCTCCGGCGCGACGGCACGTAACGCATCGTAGAGATCGGCCATGCCTTCGTTGTGCTCGGCGGAAATCGAAACCGGCTCTCCCAGCCCGAGCGCATAAGCTTCAACCCGGCCTGCCTCTCCTGCCGAACCTTCGCTCTTGTTGGCGACGACGGCGGTCGGCTTGCCGGCCCGCCGCACCACGTCGGCGAAAGCGCGGTCAACCGGTGTCGGGCCAACCCGAGCATCAATTAAAAAGAAAATCGCGTCGGCGTCGCGAATGGCGGTTTCGGTCTGCGCGCGCATGCGGCCGGAGAGCGTTTCGCCGCTTGCCTCCTCCAGGCCCGCCGTGTCGACGACCGTAAACTCCAGATCGCCGAGCCGGCCCTCACCCTCTCTGCGGTCGCGCGTCACGCCCGGTGTGTCGTCGACCAACGCCAGCCGCCGCCCAACCAGGCGGTTGAACAGCGTCGATTTGCCGACATTCGGTCGTCCGACAATGGCGATCGTGAAGGACATGAAAATCCGTCGCCGGAACAGCCGGCGATCCATAAAGAGAGCGGTCAGATGTGTTTGCCAGATGGACGCGCCGGTCAAGCCCGCCGAATGTCTTGCTTGTCAGCGCGAAAACGTTCCCGGTGCCGGGGCTGACGGCCAGGGCGACGGCTGCTGTGCGCCCGTCGACGGCCATGGAGAACTCGTGCCGGTCGCTTGCGGACTCGACGACGGCCAAGGTGCATTGGTGCCAGTCGCTTGCGGCTGGGCATTTTGCGCCGCCCGTGATCCTTGCGCACCTGACGCTTCCGTCTGCTGGGCGGGGGAGCGTACCGTCGATGGTTTCTCTGCGTGCTTGACGGTAATCCGGGCTGGGGCGCGCTTGGCAACGTGCGGCTTGGGCTTGCTCGCGGTCTTTTTCAGTTTCGGCTCGTCCTGCGGCTCGATGGCAGCCGCCTTCTTCGCCGCCGGATTCTCGCCCGGCAGCGCGGTCGCCGTTTCCGGCGGCGCTTGGTAGCCTTTCACCAGTTCGGGCGGTACGCCCTCGCTTACGCCGGGCACGCCGCCCGGGAAAATATCCTTGCGCTCGCCGGGCAGCTTTTTCTTTTCATTGAGATGGAAGACGTCGAGTTTGTCCGCATCGAAGTCTTCGCAGCCGGCAAGCGCGAAGCTGAAGGCCAATAAGACGGCGACACCGACAACGCGTTTCATCGTCCGACGCTTCATGTCAATTCAGCCCTTGCCGGTCCCGGCGATCAGCGCCGACAGCACCTCGATGCGCGTCCGCGTACCGGCGGGCGTCTCGGCGTCATTTGAAATCATTTCGATATAATGCTTGGCGGCTGTGATGTCGTGATTGCGCCATGCCGACAAGGCCAATAGCTCGCGCGCGCTGTGCCGGAACGCGCGCCCTGATGCCGTCAGCGGCTCAAGGCGCTTGCGCATTTCATCAAGAGAAGCGGTGTCCACGAGCAGCATCCCGGCGCGCACGGCGGCGAGGTCCTGTAACGTTTGCCCGAGAGAAGCGTCGGCGGCGACATCGTCATACGCTTTGACGGCCTGCTTTGGATCCTTTTGCACTAGTTCCGCAGCGGAACGCAAACGTGCGAGCGCGCGGTAGCCCGAAGGCGCTTGCGCAGCGATTTTGGCGAACGCAGCTTCCGCCTCGGTATGCTTGCCCTGATCGCTGAGCGTCACGGCCGCTTCAAATGCGGCGCCGGCTTCGGCTGCCTTCTTCGCCTCCCACCATTGGTAGCCGCGCCAGCCGCCCACTCCGAGGACAATCAGCACCGCCACCGCGATGATGTGGATGCTGTAGCGTTCCCACAGCTTTTGCAGCCGTTCGCGGCGTACTTCTTCATCGACTTCGTGAAAGATGTCGGCCACGAATAGCTCCCGAACGATCCCACCCTTGCAAGGGCGCGGCGTAACCTACCCATGTGGCGGCGGCAAGGCAAAAATAGCCGCACATGCGTTAAAATTCAGGGACTTAGGGCTTTTTTGCCTTCATCGGATAGACGTTGTCGGCGGCCGGGAAGCTCCGCGCCCGCACCTCGGCGGCATAGGCTGCGACGGCGCGATCGATGGACGGGCCGAGATCTGTGTAGCGCTTCACGAATTTGGGCACGCGCGGGGAAAGACCGAGCATATCTTCCAGCACAAGAATCTGTCCGTCGCAGGCGACGCTGGCCCCAATGCCGATGGTCGGAATCGCAACGGCTGCGGTCAACTTCCGCGCCAGCGGTTCCGCCACCGCCTCGATCACAAGCGAAAAGGCGCCGGCTTGCGCAACGGCGAGCGCGTCGTTCTCGATCCGCCCCCAATCCGCTTCCTCACGTCCCTGCGCGCGAAACGAGCCGAGCACGTTAATGGCCTGCGGCGTCAGGCCGACATGCGCCATCACGGGCACGCCGCGTTCGCAGAGAAAGCGGATCGTTTCCGCCATGCGCGCGCCGCCCTCAAGCTTGACCGCGCCGCAGCCGGTTTCCTTCAGCACGCGCGCGGCGTTCATGAACGCCTGCTCCTTGGACGCTTCGTAGGAGCCAAAAGGCATATCGATGACCACCAGCGCGCGCTTCGAACCGCGCATCACCGCGTGGCCCTGCAAAATCATCATTTCGAGCGTGACCGGCACCGTCGTCTCCAGCCCGTGCATCACCATGCCAAGCGAGTCGCCGACCAGAATCACGTCGCAATGATTGTCGAGAATGCGCGCGGTGTGCGCGTGATAAGACGTCAGGCACACGATCGGTTCGCCGCCCTTGCGGGCCAGGATATCCGGCGCAGTGAGCCGTCTGATTTCGCCTTGGACCGACATTAACTAATTCCCGAATACCGGCACGCCGATCACGACCGGATGGAACGCAAACCCGAGCGCGAGATAAACCACGAGACCAAGCATGATGACAATGACGTCATTACCCCAGCGCGCCGGCGCGTCAGCTTTGCCTTTGTCGCCACGCCGCTTGGCTGCGATACGCGCATAGACGCCCCACGCCAGAAACGAGCCGAATAGCAGGATCGACCCAAGATCTCCATTCGACAAAAGATGCGCAAAGGCCCAGGTCTTGATGCCGGCGAGCATGGGATGCTTGCTTTCGGTCCTGATGTGGCTTGGAACGTAGGCCGCGGTGACCAGGATCGCCGCGATCAGCATCAGGCCGACGGTGATGTGGCGCGTGAATGCCGGCGGCGACCAGATTTGAATCCAGCCGGTCGCCCGGTAATGCGCATAACCCCAGACGATCAGCGCCAGGCCGACAATCGAAACAAGCGCGAACAGCACGCGATAGGCCGCGCCAAGTCGCGCAATGGCGGCCCCGCGCGCCTCCCGAAACGTCACGAAAACGTGGGCGCCGAGAAAGATCACGAGCCCCACGATGAGAACGACCAGACCCATGTCACGCTACGTTTTGTCAGTAGCAGTAGACGCGAAGGCGCAATTCTTTACAACGCACGGGACAACACAGGAAATCGTCAATGGCGGCAAGGCTCGCTTATGTCGAGGAGCCGGCCCGAAAGGTGCCGGTCAGTGGCGATTACGAGGTCGTCGTGCTCGGCGGCGGTCCGGCCGGAATCGTCGCGGCGGCCTCTGCGGCACGGCAAGGCCGCAAGACGTTGCTGATCGAGCGCTATGGATTTCTCGGCGGCATGGGAACGGCCGCCGGCGTGACGAATTTCTGCGGACTGCACGCGAACGTGCATGGCGACATCCGCCAGGTCGTACATGGCATTGCCGACGGTCTTCTTGCGCGCATCGACCATCTTGGCGGCTTAAATGCGCCGCATCTTGTACTCGGCAAAACATATGCGCAGGCTTACGACACCGCAGCGTATAAATGCGCCGCGGATGACCTGCTGCTGTCGAGCGGGGTTGACGTTCAATTTCACGCGCTCGCGGCCGGCGTGCTGATGGAAAGCGAAACCACGATCAAAGCGCTGTTGATCGAAACGAAATCCGGCCGCAGTGCCATCCTCGGCCGCGTCTTCATCGATTGCTCAGGCGACGGCGATCTTGCCGCGTTCGCTGGGGCCGGCTTTGAGCAAGGCGACGAGGACGGCAATACGCTCTACCCGACCATGATGTTTCGCGTAAACGGCGTCGATCCAAACGTCGCCGGTGAAGCGTGGCGCTCCATCCCCGCGCTGATGGAAACCGCCGAACGGCGCGGCATGCGCTTCCCGCGCAAAGGCGCGATCGTGCGACCGCAGAAACATTCCGTCGAATGGCGCGTCAACGTCACGCAGGTGAAAACCGCGAACGGCCGCGCCATCGACGGTACCGATGCGCTCGAATTGAGCTTCGGCGAAATCGAAGGCCGCAAGCAGGCGTTAGCCTTTTTTGAATTTCTGCGCCACGAAGTGCCTGGATTCGGTAGCGCTTACATCGTCGATATCCCACCGCAGCTCGGCGTGCGCGAAACACGGCGCATTACTGGCCGCTATCAACTCACGGCCGACGATGTGCTGTCGTGCGCGAGCTTTCCTGACACAATCGGCGTCAACGGCTGGCCAATCGAAAATCACAAGGCCGGCGATGTGGAATGGCGCTGGCCCGAAATCCCCGCCTCGCGCGGCTTCAATCACCTTCCCTACCGCATGCTGACGCCGCCGGATTTTCGCAATTTGCTGGTCGCCGGCCGCTGCGCGTCGATGACACATGAGGGCCAATCCGCCGCGCGCGTTTCCGGCGGCTGTTTCGTCATGGGACAGGCCGCGGGAACCGCGGCGCATCTTGCCATTGCGGATAATGCCGCGTGCGTTGATATTGCGGTCGATAAATTGCAGGAACGGCTTGCAAGGGACGGCGCGTATCTCGGGCGCGACGTGTGATTGGAGAGGAAAAGCTGCCATGAAATTGCGTTTCGTGTTGGCGTTGATGCTGACCGCCGTCGCCGCAATTCCGGCCAAGGCGCAAGAGTGGCCGGCCGGCACCGTCAAGATCATCGTGCCGTTTGGGCCGGGCTCGACGCCCGATACCGTTGCTCGACTGATCGCGGACGAATTGAAGACGCAACATCCGAACGCAACCTTTGTCGTCGAAAACAAGCCCGGCGCAAGCGGCAATCTCGGCACGGACGCTGTTGCGAAGGCCAAGCCGGACGGCTCGACCATCGGCATCAGCATCGGCGGGCCGCTCGCCATCAATACGCTGCTGTTCTCGAAGCTGCCCTACAACCCTAAAACCGATATCGCACCGATTACGCAATTGATCACGCAAGCGAGCATTCTCGCGGTCAATCCCTCGCTCAACGTCAATTCGGTCGCCGATCTGGTTGCGCTCATCAAGCGCGAGCCGGGCAAGTACAATTTTGCGTCGATCGGCACGGGCTCGCTGTCGCAGCTTGCGATGGAGGCGATTGCGCTGAAATCCGGCACCAAGCTGGTGCATGTGCCCTACAAAGGCTCGCCCGCGGCGGTGCTGGCCGTGATGCGCGGCGATGCGCAGATGGCCTGCATGCCGGCCATTTCGGTTTTACCCCAGGCAAAGGCCGGCAAGGTGAAGATGCTTGCGGTCTCAACCGCCAAGCGCTCGCCCTTCCTGCCGGATATTCCGACGCTGAAGGAAAGCGGCATCGATGTCGAAGCGGACGCGTGGATGGGCCTGATCGCGCCGGGCGGAACGCCGAAAGCGATTGTGGACGCGATCAACAGAGACGTGGTTGCGATCGTGAAGCTGCCGAAAATCCGCGACAAGCTCGCGGTGCAGTTGATGGAGCCGGTCGGCTCGTCGCCGGAGGAATTCCGCAAGCAAATCGACGGCGAGATCGCGCGCTGGGCGCCGATCATCAAAGCGGCGAAGGTGAAGGTGAATTAGCGGCTCCTCATCCTGAGGAGTGCTCTGCAGGAGCGCGTCACGAAGGATGAGGCCAGTGCGCGGGCCTCATGGTTCGAGACGCGCCTTCGGCGCTCCTCACCATGAGGATCAACGTTTCTCCTTCACATCCTTGATGTCCGTAAACGTCAGCCCGGGCGCGCGCTCGCGCGTGTAATCGAGGATGAACTGGTTGCGCGCCATGAACACGCGGTCGCCGTCGAGATCGTCGGCCACGCTCGAATAGTTTGCCTGCACGAAATCGTCGAGCTTCTTGTCATCGTCGGCTGAAATCCAGCGCGCCAGCTGAAACTCCGGCTGCTCGAAATCGATGTCGAGGCCATACTCTTCCTTGAGCCGCACCTTCAGCACGTCAAGCTGTAACGGCCCGACCACGCCAACCAGCGCCGGCGCGCCGTCGAGCGGACGAAACACCTGCACCACACCCTCTTCGGCCATCTGCTGCAAAGCCTCTTTCAGCTTCTTTGCCTTCATCGGATCGCCGAGCTTCACGCGGCGCAAAATCTCCGGCGCGAAGTTCGGCACGCCGAGAAACGAAATCTCCTCACCCTCGGTGAGCGTGTCGCCGATGCGCAGTGTGCCGTGATTGGGGATGCCGACCACGTCGCCGGCATAAGCCTCGTCCGCCACGGAGCGATCTTGCGCGAAAAAGAATTGCGGTGCCGACAGCGTCATCGGCTTGCCGGTGCGCACCAGCTTCACCTTCATGCCGCGGTCGAGCTTGCCCGAGCACAGCCGCGCAAAAGCAATGCGGTCGCGGTGGTTCGGATCCATGTTGGCCTGGATCTTGAACACAAAAGACGTCATCGCACTTTCGTGCGCGTCGATGGTACGCACATTGGAAACCTGCGCGCGCGGGGCTGGCGCGAAATTGGCGAGCGCGTCGAGCAAATCCTTCACACCAAAATTCTTCAGCGCCGAGCCGAAATAGAGGGGCGTGAGATGGCCTTCGCGGAAAGCCGCAAAGTCAAACGGCTTGCAGGCCTCTTTGACGAGCTTCAGCTCCTCTTCGACCGCACCTGCATCAAGCATGGAGTCTGACGGAATGATCGACGGAATATCAGCCGCGCGCGGCTCGGCAGTTTTCCCATCCGCATCGAGCAGACGTACTTTTCCGGTCGCCAGATCAAACGTGCCGACGAAATCGCGTCCCTGCCCGATCGGCCAGGTCAGCGGCGCGGTATCGAGCGCGAGCGTCTTCTCGATCTCGTCGAGCAACTCGAAGGGATCGCGACTCTCACGGTCCATCTTGTTGATGAAGGTGACGATCGGAATGTCGCGCAACCGACAGACCTCGAACAGCTTGCGCGTGCGTGCCTCGATGCCCTTGGCGGCGTCGATCACCATCACCGCCGAGTCGACCGCGGTCAGAGTGCGGTAGGTGTCCTCGGAAAAATCTTCGTGGCCCGGCGTATCGAGCAGGTTGAAGACCCGGCCGTCGTAGTCGAACGTCATCACCGAGGTGACGACCGAGATGCCGCGCTCACGCTCGATCGCCATCCAGTCGGAGCGCGTGGAGCGGCGGTCGCGCTTGGCCTTCACCTGGCCGGCCAGATTGATCGCGCCGCCGAACAGCAAAAGCTTCTCGGTGAGCGTGGTCTTGCCGGCGTCCGGATGCGAAATGATCGCGAACGTGCGCCGCCGCTCGACCTGGGCCGCGAGCGGCGTTTGCGGGATCGAATCGGCGGGCGCAAGCGGCTTGTTCATGCGGCGCATGTGGCAGGGAAAGACGACGGGATCAAGGGCGGACGGACCTCATGGTGAGGAAGGCCGCAGGCCCGTCTCGAACCATGAGATCTGTTCGCCCTCATCCTTCGAGACGCGCCCTGCGGGCGCTCCTCAGGACGAGGTCGATTCACAGCATCTCCGGCCTGAACAGGCGCCGCAGATTGAGCGAGCGGCCGGAGACCATGAACATGCCGTCGCCGCGGTAGTGAATGGTCTTCGGATATTTTGGCGACGCGAGCGCGTGCGCCTTCACCACTTCGAAGATGAAGAAATTGTATTTGTCGCGCAGCCTTCCCTCGTAGAGCCGGCATTCGAGATTGGCATGGCATTCGCCGATCAGCGGCGCTTTCACCTCGTCGGCAGCGACCGCCGTCAGCTTGAATTGCTCGAACTTGTCCACGTCGGCGCCGGAGCAATTGCCGATGCCGGCAACTTTAGCCGCGAGATCGACGGTGGGAACGTTGATCACGCATTCCTTCGACTTGCTGATCAGCTCGTAGCTGTGATTGCCGCTCGATATCAGGCAGCCGACAAGCGACGGCGAGAATTCCAGCACCGTATGCCAGCCCATGGTCATGATGTCGCGTTCGTCCCTCCAGGCCGAGCTCACCAGCACCACCGGGCCGGGCTCGAGAAATCGGCGGATATCGGAAACGGGAAAATCGCGCTTGTGGTAGTGTCTCACGCAAGGGAAACGCTCCGGCCCGCCGCCCGATCCATCAACATACCGGGATTGCCCGGCGCCACGTCACCGGCCCAGACGACGTATTGATCGGGGCGCACGATGATCAAACGCGCCTCGTATGATTGTCGCTCGCCATCGTAACTATCGCGAACGATCTTGAGGGGAATGTTGCGCGCGCGCGCAGCCTCTTCGAACATGGCGATCTCGTCCGGGCCAAACGCGAGCAGCGTGAATCCCTCCCCCAATTCCTCGAACACATTGCGGCCCGAGGACAGCGGCTGCGGCGCGAGATGATGGCCGGCGCGCGCCTTCAGCATGTGCTCGCCGTGCGCGCTGCTTTTGCCGCCCGGTAGACCGGCGATGACGGGCGAGCCTTCGTAATTCGGCTCATACACCTGCGCGCGCTTGCCCAGCTCACTCGCGCGCGCGTTCCACGCCGCCTCGAATTCTTTACGATTGCGCGCCGGATTGTAGCGGTGAAGGAATTCCGCATCGCTGCGGATGCGTTTGGCGATGAAGTCTTCCGCCACTTCATGAAAGATCGGCCGGCGTTCCTCGCTGTAGGAAGACAGCAGCGCATCGTCGCCCCAGCCTTGCAACCGCGCGGCAAGCTTCCAGCCCAGATTGACCGCATCCTCAAGCCCGTTGTTGAGCCCAAAGCCGCCGTAAGGCGGATGGCTGTGCGCGGCGTCACCCGCGATGAACACGCGGCCGACCTGGTATTTTTCCGCCACCGCGAC
>DASUKT010000186.1:0-2538 GCA_036278575.1 Pseudolabrys sp.
ATCGAACATCGTCAGCACGATGCCGTGGATCGAGAGTTGCGGATTGAGGCTCGTCCGCACCTGCTCGACGGTTTGCAGCAGTTGCGACAATCCTTCGAGCGCAAAGAACTCGCATTGAAGCGGAACGAGGATCGCGTTCGCCGCCGCCATCGCGTTGATGGTGATGAGGTTGAGCGAAGGCGGGCAATCGACCAGCACATAGGTGAAGACGGTTTCCGGCGCGCCGTCGTTGAGCGTGGCAAGCGCGGCACGCAGGCGGAAGGCGCGGTCGCGTTGCTGACCGATCTCCAGCTCGAGGCCGGAGAGGTCCATGGTGGAGGGCGCAATGAACAGACGCGGCACCGCCGTCGGCAGCACGGCGTTGCGCATCGCCGCATTGCCGGTGAGTACGTCGTAAGTCGAGGTGCGGCGTGCGCGACGCTCGATGCCAAGACCGGTCGAGGCATTGCCTTGCGGGTCGAGGTCAACGATCAGGACGGTTTCGCCGGTGGCGGCCAGCGCGGTCCCGAGATTGATGGCGGTGGTGGTTTTTCCGACGCCGCCCTTCTGGTTGGCGACCGCCAGAATCCGTGGACGAACCGATTCAATCCTGGCGGGACGTAGGCCGTTGGCCGACTCGGCCGTCCCGAATGGAATAATTTGAGGCGTTGTGGCCGTATTCGCAGTGCCGGACATTTTCGATCGCTTTGCGCGTTGGTTGATTAACCTCTTGGAATTACGGCTTATTTCGACGGACAAGCCCTCGTATCACGACGATTCGGCCTTCCGGATTAACAAGACTGGATACCTGTTCAGCCTCCAGCTTCCAATATTTAGCGGCTTCGGTCAATTCAGCCTCTATATCTTGGCCCTTTGGAAACAGCCCTAGCGCCCCTTGTTCGATGAACCTGAATGCGTAACCACACAGCACCTTAAGCGGCGCCAGGGCCCTGGCTGTTACAACATCGGCCTTCCCGCTGAAGCTTTCCCCGATATTCTCGATCCGCTGCTGATGGACTTCGGCCGGCAGCCCGAGCTTACGCACAGCTTCGCGCAGGAACGCAGCTTTCTTGCCGTTGCTCTCGACCAGATGAATCATTGCACCGCCGGTCTCTGCCAGTGCACCCGCAAGCGGGACGCCGGGAAATCCGCCGCCGGAGCCGAGATCGATCCAGACCTTCGCGTCCGGAGCCAGGCCAAGGAGCTGAAGCGAGTCGGCGATGTGGCGCGACCAGATCTGGGGGAGGGTGGAGTTCGCAACCAGATTTGTCTTCCGCTGCCAGAGCAGCAGCAGCTCGACAAAGCCTGCGAGGCGCTTTTCCGTTTCACGCGAAACCGGCGTCAGCTTGAGCGCGCGCGCCTTGTCGGCTGCGAAATCGATCGGCGCGGATTTCGATTCGCTCAAGCGCGTTTGACCGCCGGCTTTTTTCGACGCCGTGCATGCGCGACGAGCAGGGTCAGTGCAGCGGGCGTAATTCCGTCGATGCGCCCCGCCTGCCCGATCGTTCGCGGACGATGCGTCTGCAATTTCTGCTTCACTTCGTTCGACAAACCCGGCAACGACGCGTAATCGATTTCATCCGGCAGTTCGAAACTCTCGTCGCGCCGATAGGCGGCGACATCCGCCGCCTGGCGCGAAAGATAGACGTCGTACTTTGCATCGACTTCGATTTGCTCCGCGATTTTCGGCGAGAGCTCGGCAAAGCGCGGCCAGATTTTTGCGAGATGCGAGATTGTGACGTTCGGATACGACAGCAATTCAAATGCCGTGCGCCGCTGCCCGTCTTTGTTCAGCGCGAGTCCGTGACGCTCCGCCTCTTTTGGAGTGACGGAAACCGATTTCGCAAATTCACGCGCATCGTTAAGCGCGGAATTTTTCGCCGTAAAAATTTTCGCGCGCTCGTTTCCAACGCAACCGATTTCGATTCCTTTTGCCGTCAGACGTTGATCCGCATTATCGGCGCGCAACGCCAAACGATATTCGGCGCGTGACGTAAACATGCGATAAGGCTCGGTCACGCCGCGCGTGACCAGATCGTCGATCATCACGCCGAGATAAGCGTGCGCGCGATCGAAGATGATTTCACCGCCCTCGCCAGCGCGCGAGGCCGCGTTGAGACCGGCAAGAAGTCCTTGTGCCGCGGCTTCTTCGTAACCTGTTGTGCCGTTTATCTGTCCCGCCAAAAACAATCCGCGGACGCGTTTCGTTTCCAGCGTCGGTTTTAATTCGCGCGGATCCACGTGATCGTATTCGATCGCGTAACCGGGGCGAATGATGCGCGCATTTTCCAAACCTGGAATCGTCGCGACCAGCGCATGCTGAACGTCTTCCGGCAGCGATGTCGAAATGCCGTTCGGATAAACGGTGTGATCGTCGAGACCTTCCGGCTCGAGAAAAATTTGGTGTCCATCGCGCTCGCCGAACTTCACGATCTTGTCTTCGATCGACGGACAGTAGCGCGGACCGCGCGATGCAATCTGTCCGGAATACATCGGCGAGCGATGCACGTTGTCGCGAATGATTCTGTGCGTCGCTTCGGTGGTGCGCGTGATGCCGCA
>DASUKT010000187.1:0-6481 GCA_036278575.1 Pseudolabrys sp.
GATCTACGCCGTGGCCATCGCCAGCCAGCGCCGAATCGAACTCGACAATTGGGATCGCAGCGCGATCAATCTGCCGTTCGGCCGCGTGGCGCTTGTCGCGAGCCAGGCCATTACGGTGCCCTCCGATGCCGACGACACGGCGTTGGAAAATTCAAGGCGCAAAGTCCAGGACGAACTCAACGCCGTTACCGTGCGCGCCTACGAAGTCGCCGACAGACGCAAGAGCCCCGGCCGTGCCTGAGCCGCTGCCCGTCACGTTGCGCGTGTACCGGCTGCTATCGGCCGCTGCAACGCCGCTAGCACCCTTGCTGCTGGCGCGGCGCTTGAGCCGCGGCAAGGAACAGCGCGCGCGCATGGCGGAACGGCGCGGCGAAAGCTCGATCGCGCGGCCGTCGGGATCGCTGATCTGGGTGCACGGCGCAAGCGTCGGCGAATTGACAAGCGCCCTGCCGCTGATCGAACGCGTGCGTGAACGGCGCTTCAATGTGCTTGTCACGACGGGAACCGTCACTTCGGCCGGACTGGCAGAGCAGCGCCTTTCGCGCGGCGCTGTCCATCAGTACGTGCCGCTCGACAGCCCGCGTTTCGTCCGCCGGTTCATCCGGCATTGGCAGCCGGATCTCGCACTGTTCGTCGAATCCGACTTGTGGCCGAATTTGATGCTCGAGGCGACAGGCGATGGCGTACCGCTGATTCTGGTCAACGGCCGCCTGTCGGAGTCTTCTTACCGCCGCTGGCGCCATTTTCCACGAACGATCGCGAACCTTCTCCAGCGGTTTGATCTTTGCCTCGCGCGCACCACAACCGACGGCGCACGGTACGAGGAACTCGGTGCGCCACGCGTGGTGACGACCGGCAATCTCAAGCTCGACGTTCCGGCGCCGCCAACGGATTCGGATGTCCTTGCCTCCCTGCAAAAAGTCATAGCCGGCAGGCCGGTCGTTGCCGCAGCCTCTACGCATCCGGGTGAAGAGCAGATTGTGATCGAGGCGCACAAATACCTGCGAGCGCGCTTTCCCGGCCTGCTGACGATCATCGCGCCGCGCCATCCGGAGCGCGGGCCAGGAATTGCCGATCTTGCGAAAAGCGCCGGCGTAACGCCGGCCCTGCGCTCACGGCGCGAGAGGCCGGAACGCGCGACCAATATCTACATCGCCGATACCATGGGAGAACTCGGCCTGATCTATCGGCTTTCTCCCATCGTCTTCATCGGCGGTTCGCTGGTGCCGCACGGCGGGCAAAATCCGATCGAGGCCGCCAAGCTCGGCGCCGCTATTTTGCATGGTCCCCATGTCGGCAATTTTGCGGAGATCTATGCGGCGCTTGATACCGCGAACGGAGCGCGACCGATCCGGAGTGGGAAGGAGTTGGCTGAGTCCATTGCGGCTTGGCTGTCCGATCCGGGTGCGCGCAGGCAGGTAGCGGACGCCGCGCACAGGACTGTCGAAGAACTGGGCGGCGCGCTCGACCGCACGATGCGTGCGCTCGATCCTTACCTGCTGCAACTACGCCTGGGGCAAGCGCGCCATGCGTGAGCCATCATTCTGGTGGCGCGAGCCCGGATTGACAGCCGCTCTTCTTTCTCCATTTGCAGAGCTGTATGGCGCGGTTGCTGCCAGCCGTTTGAGGCAGACAGGCGCGAAGGTCTCGGTGCCGGTCATTTGTATCGGCAATTTCACGCTTGGCGGCACTGGCAAAACGCCGGCCACGATCGCGATTGCACGCATGTTGGCGGAAGCCGGCGAACGGCCGTTTTGCCTGAGCCGCGGCTATGGCGGCAGGCAGACCGGACCGATCACGGTCGATGCCGCGGTACATAGCGCTGCGGATGTCGGCGATGAATCCTTGCTGTTGGCACGTGAAGCGCCCACGATCGTTTCGCACGACCGGATCGCCGGCGCGCGTGCCGCGATTGACGGCGGCGCGAGCGTCATCGTCATGGATGACGGCATGCAAAATCCGTCCCTGACCAAGGATCTGACGATCGCCGTGGTCGATGGCCGGCGCGGGATCGGCAATGCGAAGGTATTTCCAGCCGGCCCCTTGCGCGCGCCGCTTGCTGCGCAACTGAGTGGTGTAAACGCATTGCTGGTGCTGGGCGACATGACGGAAGCATCGAGCAAGGTCTTGAACGCCGCAGGCCGGCTACCGGTGATGCACGGCCGACTGGTTCCGGATGCTGGGGCCGTAGCGGCGTTGGAGAATCGAAAAGTTCTTGCCTTCGCCGGCATCGGCGATCCGGACAAATTTTTTGCGACCGTCAAAGCGGTGGGCATCGCAATGCCGGTGTGCAAATCCTTTTCCGACCACCACGCATTCACGGCCGAGGAAGCATCCGGCCTTGTCATGCAGGCGGAACACGAGGGCCTGACCCTGCTGACGACGGAAAAAGATCATATGCGCATGACCGCCGATCCAGCGCTTGCAGCATTGTGCGCACGCGCGCGTACGCTGCCGGTCACGCTTGACGTTCACGAACCGGGTGAATTTCGAAAGCTTGTTCTGCGGGCGATCGGTCGGTAGCCGGCCAGCTACCGTTGCGCCTTGTCACGCTGCAACACCGCGTCGGGATTGGCGTAAGCTTCCTGCAAATCGACGCTCCAGTATTTGAGCTCTTCGAGCGGGATCGGAACGCCGGTTACTGCGCAACGCACGAACGCGCCCGGCCGGACCACGCGAAAATCGCCGTCGAGGTATTTAACCTCGGCTTCGCCGCTCATGGGTGTGGAACGATCGTAACGATTAAGCACGGGAACCTGCCTGCGCGACATGCGTAACTCAAAGATAGTCGCTTGAAGGCGTGAGCGAAACCCCAATCGGGGCCCGTCGACAAACAGTTATGCGCCGAACAAATTCCCCTGCCCGCCCGAGCTTTCGCCGCCGCCACGGCGCTTTGGTTTGAGCGGAACCGGTGCGGCGGCCGCAGATGCATCGCCATCGGCTACTGCGCCGATGCGGCCGTCGGAAAATTCGATCTCAAGGCGTACGCCGCCCGACACCGAAGTAGCAGATCGCAATGGAGTGCCGCCGCCGTCGCGCACGAGCGTGAAGCCGCGTTCGAGCACCTTTCGGTAAGAGAACGCCTGCAACAGCTGGCCCGCACCACGCAGGCGCTGCGTCCGCCGCTCAAGATAAACGCGATAACATCGCACTCGTCGGTCACCCAACGCTTCCGTGATTTCCTTTCCGCGCGCAATGCGTTGCCGCAGCAGGCGTGGCGACAGCCGCGCCGCCGCAAGCGCAAATTGCCTGTGATGCGTGTGCGCATTCGCCAGAAGCGCCCTCGGCAACCGCGCGGCACAAGCATCGAGGCGCTGCCGTGGCGCTGCGAGAATCTCATCGAGCGCCGGCAACGCGCGCGCCGCTGCGCGCAATTCGGTGCGCCGGTATTCCTGTCCCCGCTGCCAGCACGCCAGCGCGCGGCGCGCCTTGCTCAAGACCTCTGCAATCAACTCCGCGCGCACCGGCACCGCCATCTCGGCAGCGGCGGTCGGCGTGGGTGCGCGCTTGTCGGACGCAAAATCGATCAGCGTCACGTCGGTCTCATGGCCAACCGCTGAGATAAGCGGGATCATGCTTTCCGCGGCGGCGCGCACGACGATTTCTTCATTGAACGACCACAAGTCCTCCAGAGAGCCGCCGCCGCGCGCGACGATAATGAGATCGGGCCGCGGGATGGCGCCGCGCTCCGGCAGCGCGTTGAAGCCGCGGATGGCGCTTGCGACTTCGGCCGCGGAGCTGTCGCCCTGCACACGCACCGGCCAGACGATCACGCGGCGGGGAAAACGATCCTGCAGGCGATGCAAAATGTCGCGGATCACCGCGCCGGTCGGCGAGGTTACGACGCCGATCGTCTCGGGCAGAAATGGCAACAGTTGCTTCCGCGCTGCATCGAACAGGCCTTCGGCTGCCAGCTTCTTTTTCCGTTCCTCAAGCAGCTTCATCAACGCGCCGATGCCCGCGGGCTCCAGCGTGTCGACGACGATCTGGTATTTCGACGAGCCCGCGAAGGTGGTGAGCTTGCCGGAAACGACGACATCGAGCCCTTCTTCCGGCTTCACGCGCATGCGGCCGAAGGTCGTCTTCCAGATCACTGCCTCCAGCACCGCCTTGTCATCCTTGAGGCGGAAATAGCAGTGGCCGGAGGGCGACGCCCCTTTGAAACCGGACACCTCACCGCGCACGCGGACGTAGCCATAGGCGTCCTCGACCGTGCGGCGGAGTGCAGCGGACAGCTCCGAAACCGTCCATTCCATGAGATTGTTGAGCGCAGCTTCAGGCACAGGGCGAATCTCTTGCGGGGTGAACCGGCATGTTACACAAAAGGCGCCATCGCGGCCGGGTCAAGGCCGGCTTCGACGCGGAGCTAGTGCAGGCATGAATATCCTTCTTCTCGGTTCCGGCGGCCGCGAGCACGCGCTGGCCTGGAAAATAGCGGCGAGCCCGCTTTGCGAGCGGCTCTATTGCGCGCCGGGCAACGCCGGCATTGCGCATGAAGCCGAGTGCGCTCCAATCGACATCACAGATCATGCGGCGGTCGTTGCCTTCGCAACGGAGAAGAAGATAGACTTTGTCGTCGTCGGCCCAGAGGCGCCTTTATGTGCAGGAATAGCCGACGATCTTGAGGCGGCCTGCTTCAAAACGTTTGGGCCGAGCAAATGGGCCGCACGGCTCGAAGGCTCAAAAGGATTCACCAAGGACCTGTGCAAGGCAAACAATATTCCGACCGGCGCCTACGAACGCTTCAAGGGTGCCGCGGCAGCCAAAGCTTACGTGCGCGAAAAAGGCGCGCCGATCGTCGTGAAAGCCGACGGACTGGCCGCCGGCAAAGGTGTCGTCGTCGCCGAGACGGTCGCCGAGGCGGAGGCCGCGATCGACATGATGTTCGGCGGCGGGCTCGGCGCGCCGGCTTGGGAAATCGTTGTCGAAGAATTCCTGCGCGGCGAGGAAGCTTCGTTTTTCGCGCTTTGCGATGGTGAAACCGCGATCCCGCTCGCATCGGCACAGGATCACAAGCGCGTTTTCGACGGCGACAAGGGGCCCAATACTGGCGGCATGGGCGCCTATTCGCCGGCTCCGGTCATGACCGACGAAATGAGTCGCCGCACGATGGATGAGATCGTGCTCCCGACCGTCCGCGCCATGAAAGCGATGGGCGCGCCCTATAAAGGCGTGTTGTTTGCCGGCCTTATGATCACCGAAAGCGGCCCCAAGCTCATCGAGTACAACGTCCGATTCGGCGATCCTGAATGCCAGGTGTTGATGCTGCGCATGATGTCGGACCTGGTGCCGGCCCTGCTCGCGGCGCGCGATGGACAGCTTCGGAATTTCGATCTGCGTTGGTATCCCGATGCGGCATTGACGGTCGTCATGGCGGCCAAAGGCTATCCGGGACCATACGCCAAAGGGTCGCCGATCGAGGGACTCGACGCGGCGGCGCAAGTCGAAGGCGTAGAAATTTTTCACGCCGGCACGCGAGCTGACAGTGATCGCATCCTCTCCAACGGCGGACGCGTGCTAAATATTTGCGCGAGCGGGCAATCGGTTCGCGAGGCGCAGCGGCGCGCTTACGCAGCCATCGATCGAATCAAATGGGATGACGGCTTTTGCCGGCGCGACATCGGCTGGCGTGCAATCGAACGCGAGAATGATTCACGTTAAGAACTTCGATAGCGGTCACGGCCGTTTCACATCCCCGTCATTTAAAAATTAAAATTTCGATTCGTCTTTAGTCGAAGCACATAACTTAAGTGCTTGATGCAACGCGTCTCGCGGTCCGCAATTCAAATAACGAAATCATAAATTCGAGTTTATTCCGCATGGCTCACATGCGCGACACCCTTTTGCAAATCACCTCGCGCTGCATAGGTTGCGCGCACTGTCACAACGCTTGGAGAAAAGAAAATGAAAATCTTTCTTACAACTGTCGCGCTTGCAGCTCTCGCCGCCTCGCCCGCTTTCGCCGCGTCTCACAAGCGAGCCGCGAATGTCGAAGCCTCGTCCGCAGCGGCGTACACGTCTTTTGCCGCCGTCCCCGGCCAGGATGTCGTGACCGACGACCAAATCGTTGGCCGCGACCCCGACGCAAACGTCAGGCTGCAATTGCTGCGCGACGCGGATAGCTACGCGTACTGATCGCGATTGGCAAAGAACGTGAGGCCCGATTCGCATATCGGGCCCCACCATCTTTTCGAGGCTTTGTCGCGCGGGCAATCGATGAATGGCGCAGATCTCGATTGCAGTTATGGAGTTCCGAATAACTGCAACGTGCGGCGGCGGCGTAAATTGTAGATAAATTCGTGCGCTGCCGAAGACGAATGTGCGCTACTTCACCCGCAATAACGACGGTCGCGTCTTAATCTCACGTCATGGGCTGGCAACCTAGGAGTCTAAAATGAAGAAGTATCTGTTGATCGTCGCATTCGCGAGTGCGATTGCGTCCCCTGCTCTCGCTGCTCCGCACAGTCAGGCTTACCGCGGT
>DASUKT010000188.1:0-7951 GCA_036278575.1 Pseudolabrys sp.
GGGGGTGCTGATGCAGGCGCGTGGTGTTCTTGAATTCGCCCACGAGCAAATGGGCGAATTGCGTTGAAAACGTTTTTGTTTCGCGCTGCGCGAGATCGATAAGAATGCTCGCCACGTCGTCCGGCTGGGAGGTCAGATCGACACCGGCGATTGCGTCCGATTTGTTTTCAGCATCTGCCAGCCGCGCAGCTTCCGCATCGGATGCGTGCTCCGATAGGGTGTAAACCGTCGCCCCTTCCGCCTGCCCTTCGCTGCGCGGAATGGAATCCGCATGGATCGAGATGAACAGGGATGCTTTTCGTTCCCGCGCGAAATGCACCCGATCATTTAATGGAATGAACGTGTCATCACTGCGTGTCATTGCCACGCGGTATTTTCCAGTTTTAAGCAGTTTGTCGCGCAGCAGCAGACTGAAGCCGAGCACGACATCTTTCTCGTTCCTTCCACCGGCTGACTTCGTGCCGGAGTCGATGCCGCCATGGCCCGGATCGATGACAATCAGAGGACGCGGGTCGCCGGATTCGTCTTTCGCAGAGTTTGGGAACTCCCTTGGGGCAGCCCGCGGCGGCCGCGTCGCCAACGTCATGTCATGCAGGAAGCTTTGCCGGTCGGTCGGAATGAGTTCAATGACCAGCCGCGCCGGTTGGCCTTCTTTAGCCGCAAGCGCAAACGCCTTACCGATGCGCACAGGCCCCGTTGTATCCAGTACAATACGCGAGCCGCCGCGCATGATTAGTCCGTAGCGAAAGGCCTTGATCAGGCCGCGGCCGTGCTCGCCCACCCTGGCCGGCAGCTTGAAAACAACCTGCGGTAAATCGACGACAACGCGGTAGGGATCCGCAAGCGTGAACGTTGCAACGTCCACCTTCTCGCTGAAATCCATCACAAACCGCGTCTGCTTGCCATCGCCGCCGACGCGCACATCGGTTGCGGTCGGAAAATGGTCGCCGGTCGCCATCCCCGAATCGGTACCCCCGGCAGCCGACGCAACCCTGCTGTCAAAAGTACCTATGAGGCCGGCGACTAGCACCACCGCAATCAAATTTCTGCGGACAGTCACGAATCCGGACCCTTTTCCGCCGTTTGTACTCCATTAACACGCGTGCCCGTTAACGGAACTTGCGGGCGTCACCCCGGTAAGCGCAACTGTGTGGCCGTGTTGCACTGGCTCACTTGCCATGCAGCAGGCGGGGCCGTATGTAAGTGTTCGCAGACGGTTATTTGTTCCGGTTGTACCGCGTTCGGGCTTCCGGCGCGCCGTTCCAGGGTCGCCCCCTCGAGGAGGTGGACGGACGGACGGCAGCCAAGCCGAAACCCTTGTGAAGGACACCCGGATCGGCGCACGGCCTTGCGGCAGTTCGCTTGGCAACCGTTCGCGACGAAGAAATCGCGGCCACCTCGTGCATGGCCGCAACAAATGGGTCGCAGTCGATGCTGCAAATTACCCAGCACAATTTACTCGCACCTCCCTCGCTCCGCGAATGTTTTGCGGCAGCATGTCGGGGCGCGATGCCCGCTGGGCGTGAGTATGAGGCGGCCTTTTCCATCAACCGCAATCAGGCACAGCCCCCCTCGTCTCGTCCAGCGCTCGATCCAGCGCGGCGGGACAGGCGTGGCTTTACCCCAGTGAGATTTAATAATGCCGAACAAAATGTTGATCGACGCCGGCCACCCGGAGGAAACCCGAGTCGTGGTCCTGCGCGGCAATCGCGTCGAGGAATTCGACTTCGAATCCGCAAACCGTAAGCAGCTTCGCGGTAACATCTATCTCGCCAAAGTCACGCGCGTCGAACCGTCGTTGCAGGCGGCATTTGTCGATTACGGCGGCAATCGACACGGTTTTCTGGCGTTTTCGGAAATCCACCCCGATTACTACCAAATCCCGATCGCCGACCGGCAGGCGCTGCTGGAGGACGAAGCGCGCCAGCAACGCGATGCCGACGCCGAGGCGGAGAGTCGTTCCGGCCGCCGGCGTCAGCGACACCGGAGTCGCAATTCCGAGCGGACCCGCGGCCATGACGTCATGCGCAGCGACCCGGTCGTCACCGAGGGCGTGGAGTCATCGACCGAAAGCGCGGAAGCTCCTCCCTATGGCAGCGCTGCCAACGCGCCGTCGTTCGATCAAATCGCGGGGCAGCCAGACGCTCCAGAAGCTCCGGAGAATCAACCGACGACCGCAACTGAAGCGGAATCAACAGCGGCAGCCGCAGAGCGAACAGACGAAGCTGCGCAACATGACGAAGGTGCCCGTGCCAATGCGACGGGGGCAAGCTTCGAGGTAACAAGCGGCGCCGAAACAGTTGGCGCATCGGAGCACGAAGGCGACGCGGAGGCCGATGTCGCGCTCGGGGTGGATGAGGAAGGCGTCAGTAACGACGGCTCCGAGTCAACCGCCGAACCGATGTCCGCCGAGGCTGCACAATCCGAGCCGCGAGCTGGTGGCAACGGCCAGGACCAGGCAGAAGACGAAGCGGTCGAATCGGTTGGCGGCGCCGACGCGCTGGAGGAGGTGCAGGAGCGCCTTCCCCGCTTTCGCCGACAATACAAAATCCAGGAAGTGATCAAGCGCCGGCAGGTCATGCTGGTGCAGGTGGTCAAGGAAGAGCGCGGCACAAAGGGCGCGGCACTCACGACCTACCTCTCGCTTGCCGGCCGCTATTCGGTGCTGATGCCGAACACGTCGCGCGGAGGCGGCATTTCGCGCAAAATCACATCGGCCGAAGACCGCAACCGGTTAAAGGAAATCGCACAGGAGCTGGATGTGCCGGAAGGCATGGGCGTGATCCTGCGCACAGCCGGCGCAAGCCGCACCAAACTCGAGGTCAAGCGCGATTTCGAATACTTGCTCCGCCTTTGGGAGCAGGTGCGCGACCTGACACTGAAATCCACCGCACCGAAGTTGGTCTACGAGGAAGGCTCGCTCACTAAGCGTTCGATCCGCGATCTCTACAACAAGGACATCGACGAGATCATCGTCTCCGGCGAAGAAGGTTACAAGGATGCCAAGGAATTCATGCGCATGCTCATGCCGAGTCATGCGAAATATGTGAAGCTTTATAAAGACACGCAGCCGATCTTCACGCGCTTCGGGATCGAGAGCCAGCTCGACGCGATGTTTACGCCGGTTGTGCAACTACGCTCCGGAGGCTACATCGTCATCAATCAGGCTGAAGCGTTGGTCGCCATCGACGTGAACTCAGGCAGGGCCACGCGCGAGCATCATATCGAGGACACTGCACTCAAGACGAATCTCGAAGCGGCCGAGGAAATTGCAAGGCAATTACGGCTGCGTGATCTTGCCGGTCTCATTGTCATCGACTTCATCGATATGGACGAGAGCCGGAACAACCGCACAGTCGAGCGGCGGCTGAAGGAAGCGTTGCGGCATGACCGTGCCCGCATCCAGGTCGGACGTATCTCGCATTTCGGGCTCCTTGAAATGTCGCGCCAGCGCATCCGCACGTCCGTGCTGGAAAGCTCGACCGAGAAATGCCCGATCTGCGGCGGCAGCGGTCATGTGCGTTCGGTCTCCTCGGTCGCATTGCAGCTTTTACGCGGCATTGAGGAGATACTGATCAAAGGGGCGACCCATAACTTGATCGTGCGCACACGTTCTGAAGTCGCCCTGTATGTGCTCAATCACAAGCGCGCTCATCTGCGTGCCCTGGAAGAGCGTTTCCGCATCACTATCACGATTTCAGCCGATGCCAGTGTGCCGGCGCAGCAGTCCTTCATCATTGACCGCGGCGAACAGGTGCACACGCCCGAAGCCGCGCGCGCTCTGGCAGCTTCGAGCGGCCCGATCATCGTCTCGGACGAGGAAGACGAACGGTACGACGACGATACTGAAGAAGAAGACCGAGAGGGCGAGCCCCAAGGCTTCGGACCGCACGATGAAGAAGGGCGCGATCGGTTGGTGCAGGAAGACCAACAGCACGGTCAAGTCCAGGGCAATGGCGAGCAAGAGGGCGGCAGGAGGCGCCGCCGGAGGCGTGGACGTGGCCGCGGACGCGGCAACGAAAGCCATCAGGGCGGGTCCGCGCACGTCCGGAGTTCGCAACCGCGCGCCCCGGAACAGGTGGCCGCAGTCGACGAATACGACGAACCCACGCCCGAAGATGCGTTTGCACCGCAAGAGCACCCACAACAGGCCTCAGAGCAGCCGGCTTTCTCCGACGGACAACCGGGTGAATCCGGCGAGCGTGACGGCCGCCGCCGCAGACGTCGCGGCCGGCGGGGTGGCCGCCGCAACCGGCACGACCGTAACGGCGAAGCGCAGTTCCGATCGAACAATGGCGGCAGCGCCGAGCAAAGTCAGACGAATTACGCCGAATTCGAGCCCGAGCAGGCTTCGGCCTCGCAAGAGGACGTGTCTCCCGCCTTTCCGGAGGCGCAACCGGCCTACGCGCCGCCGCCGATTCGCGAGGAGCCGGCTGTTCCCGCACCGGTGCCCACGGCGTCTCCCGAGCCGCCGCGCCGGCGATCAACGGTCCGGGAACCGGCGCCGTTCACCAGCAGTAGCGAGCCGAGTGCTCCAACGCCCTCGCCTGCTCTGCCGCCGCCAAATCCGATTCCCGTTGTGACAAGCAACGAATCGAGCGAACCGGCACAACCGAAGCGCGGCTGGTGGGGCCGTCGCTTGCTTGGCGACGACAAGAGTTAGCTCGTCAATGAGGCGGCTCGACAAATGAAGTCCGCCTGGGTCGAGCGCGACGCGCAGGCAGCGATCGAGCATTATGGCAAAGCCGGCGTCGCGGCCGATCTTGCTTTGCGCGTTTACACGACCCGTCTTCTCGGCCGCGATCCCAAGCTTGTTCTGCATGGCGGCGGCAACACGTCGCTCAAAACGCGGATGCCCGACATCTCCGGCGACGAGACGGATGTCATTTGCGTCAAAGCGACCGGCTGGGACATGGGCGTCATCGAACCAGCCGGAATGCCCGCCGTGCGCCTCGCGCCGCTGCGCAAGCTGCGTGTGCTCGACAAACTATCCGATGCCGACATGGCGCGCGCGCAACGAGCGCACCTCATCGATCCAATGGCGCCGCCCCCCTCCGTCGAGATGCTGCTGCATGCATTCATGCCGGCGAAATTCATCGACCATACCCACGCGACCGCCGTGTTGAGCTTGATCGACCAGTCGAACAGTGCCGAATTATGTTCGGACGTGTACGGCAACCGCCTTGGATTTGTATTTTATCGGATGCCAGGTTTCGGATTGGCGAAAATCGCCGCCGACGTGTTCGACAGAAATCCAAATGTCGAAGGATTGATCCTCGACAAGCACGGCATTTTCACGTTCGGCGCAGAAGCTCATGAGGCTTATGAGCGGATGATCGAGATGGTCACGCTCGCCGAAGAGCGGTTGCGGAAGAATCGCAAGTCGGTATTTGCCTCGGCCGAATTCTTCCAGCGTATCGCACCGGCCACGCAAGTTGCGCCGATCCTGCGCGGTGCGTGCAGCTTGCAGGATGAAAAAAACGAAGGCGCCTGGCTGCGCCAGATCGCGGAATTTCGCGCGAGCGATGCGATCATGGCCTTCGTCAACGGCAAGGACATCACGCGTTATGCGCGGCAAGGTGTCATTACACCCGACCACACGATTCGCACCAAGAACTGGCCGCTGATCGTCCCCCCGCCCGAAGCAGGGAACCTGGATGATTTCAGGAAGGCGGTCCGCAAGCTGGCGGACGGTTTCATCGATCACTATCGCGCTTATTTCACTTACAACAATGTGCGGGTCGGAAACAGCAAGACGATGACCGATCCCCTGCCCCGCGTGGCGCTGGTGCCGGGGCTTGGGCTTTTCGGACTCGGTCCGACCGCAAAAGATGCCGTCATCGCGGCCGATATTGCCGAAGCGACCGTCGAATGCATCACCGGCGCGGAAGCCATTGGCACATTCAAATCGATTTCCGATGCCGACATGTTCTACTGCGAATATTGGCCGCTCGAGTTGTTCAAGCTCGGCACACCGAAGAACCTGCCGCTGACGGGACACGTGGCTGTTATCACCGGCGCCGGCGGCGCCATCGGCGCGGCAACGGCACACGCTTTCGCAGACGCCGGCGCCGAAGTGGCCTTGCTCGACCTCGATGCCTCGGCCGCTCAGGACAAGGCGAAGGCGATCGGCGGCTCAGCCATCGCCGTGCGCTGCGACGTAACCGATGCTGCATCGGTGCAAGCAGCCTTCGATCAGGTTGTCACGACCTTTGGCGGCGTCGATATCGCGGTCTCGAATGCGGGTGCGGCATGGCAGGGTAAAATCGGCGAGGTCGACGAAGCGATTTTGCGCAAAAGCTTCGAGCTGAATTTCTTCGCGCACCAGAAGGTGGCGCAAGCTGCGGTGAAGATCATGCTGGCGCAAAGTACCGGAGGCTGCCTTCTCTTCAACGTGTCAAAGCAGGCCGTGAATCCGGGTGCGAATTTCGGCCCCTACGGCCTGCCAAAAGCGGCGACTTTGTTTCTCGTACGGCAATACGCGCTCGACTATGGGGGCGATGGAATCCGCGCCAACGCGGTCAACGCCGATCGCATCCGTTCCGGGCTGCTCACCGACAATTTCATCAGGGAGCGTTCGAAGGCGCGCGGCGTAAGTGAGAAGGATTATATGAGCGGCAATTTGCTTCAGCGCGAGGTTACCGCCGATGACGTGGCGCAGACGTTCCTCGCGCAGGCGCTGGCGCTCAAGACCACCGCCGATGTAACGACCGTTGACGGTGGAAACATCGCCGCCGCATTGCGCTGACGCCATGAATTGCGCACAAGGTGCTATCCTGATTCCGTCCGACCCTTCCCACAAGGAGCCATGACAATGCTGCGGTCCATAGCTTTTATCGGCGCATGTGCGGTCCTGCTCGCCGCAGCGCCTGTTTCGGCAGCCCCGGCCAAGAAGAATCCGAAGCTCGCGACATGCGAGTTCGGCGCCAAGGAGCAGAAGCTCACCGGCGCTAAGCGCACGGCCTACATGAAGCGTTGCATGGCGAACGAGGATTCACCGCGCGGCCAAGCGATGAAACCCGCTCCGAAATAGCAGAAAACGCAGTATCAACCGACGCGCCGAGGCGAGAGAGAAATGCCGGAAGCCGACAAGGAAGGTGAGCGCTATCAGGCGGACAAGCCGCAAGCGACGCCGGGATTTTTCCTCAAGGGCTCGCATCAGCTCGATTGGGGCATGAAGAACCGGCTCGCACGCACGTTCGACCCCGTAAGCGGGCGCACGGTGATGCTCGCAATCGATCACGGCTACATCCAGGGGCCGACGACTGGACTCGAGCGCATCGACCTTTCGATCGTGCCGCTGCTGCCGCAGTGCGATGCGCTGTTCTGCACCCGCGGTATCCTGCGCAGCGTCATTCCGGCGGATTGCACGAAGCCGATGGTGCTGCGCGCGAGCGGCGGCGCGAGCATCCTGCGCGAGCTGTCCAAGGAAGAGATTGCGATGGACATGGACGACGCGGCGCGGCTCAACGCCGCCGGAGTCGGCGTGCAGGTTTACATCGGCAGCGAGTACGAGACGCAAACCGTCCACAACATGACGCGTCTCGTAGATGCCGGCCTGCGTTGCGGCATTCCGGTGATGGGAATTACCGCCGTCGGCAAGGACATGAAGCGCGACGCGCAGTATTTCCGCCTTGCCTGCCGCATTATCGCGGAGCTCGGCGCGCAATATGTGAAGACCTATTACGTCGAAGAAGGATTCGAGACGGTCACCGCGTCGTGCCCGGTGCCGATCGTAATGGCGGGCGGCAAGAAGCTGCCCGAGCTCGACGCACTCACGATGGCCTATAACGCCGTGCAGCAGGGCGCGGCCGGCGTCGACATGGGCCGCAACATCTTCCAGTCAGATGCACCGAAGGCGATGATCGCTGCCGTCAATGCGGTCGTGCACAAGAACACGAAACCGGCCGAGGCGTTGGAGATTTATAAGTCGCTCAAGGCGAAGGGATAA
>DASUKT010000189.1:0-2831 GCA_036278575.1 Pseudolabrys sp.
GGCGACGGCATCAACTATCACGAGCGTTCGCCGCTGGTGGTTCCGCCGGACCGTTCTCTGCCGCCCCCGGAGGCGGCGTCCGCGGTACCCAATCCGAACTGGCCGGTCGATCCGGAAATCAAACGCGCGAAGGCTCTTAAGGCGGCGCGTCTGGCCAAAGGCATGTCGGACACCGACGAAATAGAGCACGAAGCCAATCCTCTGCGCCCGGCTGAACTGGAGAAAGGTCGGCGCGTTAATTCACCGCGTGACGCGGGTGCGATGAGTCCGGAAGATTCGGCGAAGCCCTTCAAGCCCTCAGACCTCGGGTACAAAGGCGGGATTTTTGGCAGCCTGTTCGGCAAAAAAAATGAAAGTGAACAGGGCGCGAGCTTTACCGGCGAACCACCGCGAGCAAGCCTGACCGATCCGCCGCCCGGTTATCAGACGCCGTCGCCGAATGAGCCTTATGCGCTCGGCAAGGAAGTCAGCAAACCGAAAGCCTACGACTTCAAGTATAAACACGGCACAGAAGAATATTGATGGCCGTCTCCTTGTTCCGGCGGGCGGGCGCCGCGCCGGCGAAACAGGTCGAATGCATGCGACGCCCGAGCCATGTTGTCGATGGCGTCTCATCCTGACCGGTCGATAAGAGCCGCAGCTGTCGTTGCTGGTCTCCTCACGGCGTTTGTCTGCTCGTCGGCCGCGTCGGCGCAAATAGGCGGACCGCAGGTTTCCGATTTCACGCTCGCCAATGGCCTCGAGCTTGTCGTCATTCCGGACCACCGCGCGCCGGTGGTCACGCACATGATCTGGTACAAAGTGGGCGCCGCCGACGAAACGCCGGGAAAGTCGGGGCTTGCGCACTTTCTCGAGCACCTGATGTTCAAGGGCACGAAGAAAAATCCCGGCGGCAAGTTCTCGCAAGTCGTGGCCAGCATCGGCGCGCATGAGAACGCGTTTACGTCCAACGACTATACCGGCTATTACCAGCGTATTCCGCGCGAGCGCCTGAAAGAGATGATGGCGTTCGAGGCCGACCGTATGACCGGCCTCGTGCTGACCGATCAGGTGGTCCTGCCGGAGCGGGATGTTATTCTCGAAGAACAGAACCAGCGCGTCGCCAATAAGCCGCGCGCGCTCCTTGGCGAGCAGATCGACGCGGCGCTTTATCTGAACAGTCCTTACGGAAAGCCGGTGATCGGCTGGCGTCATGAAATGGAGAAGCTCACGCGCGATGACGCCATTGCGTTCTATCATCGCTTTTACGCGCCGAATAACGCAGTGGTCGTCGTTGCCGGCGATGTCGATCCGGCCGAAGCGCGTGCCGACGCGGAAGCGACCTACGGCAAGGTGCCGCAGCACGGTGTGTTCGGCCCGCGCATGCGGCCAACCGAACCGCGGCCGATCGCAGCCCGTTCGCTGACGCTCGCCGATCCGCGCGTCGCTCAGCCGAGTTTGCAGCGTGGCTATCTGGTGCCGTCGTTCCGCACTGCCAAAGCGGGGGAATCGGAAGCGCTTGAAGTACTCGCGCACATCCTGGGCGCCGGTTCAAACAGCCGGCTCTACCGTGCGCTCGTCGTGGACAAGCATGTGGCGGTGAACGCCGGCGCCTATTACGACAGCGCCGCGCTCGACGCGACCAAGTTCACCCTGTACGGCGTGCCCGCCGCCGGCGTCAGCTTGCAGGCGCTGGAAGCGGATATCGATGCGGTCGTTGCTGAAGTGATCGCCAATGGCGTGTCGTCCAAGGAGCTTGAAAGGGCGAAGACACGGCTGATCGCCGACGCCGTTTACGCCCAGGACAATCAGATGACGCTGGCGCGCTGGTACGGCGTGGCGCTCACCACCGGTGAGAAGGTCGCCGACGTCCAACATTGGCCGGACCGTATTCGGGCCGTCACCGCCACCGCGGTACAAAGTGCCGCGCAGCATTGGCTCGACAAGCGCCGCTCCGTCACCGGTTATCTCATCAAGGACACGGCGGTCGCGCACGCGGAGAAACGTTCCTAATGCGGCTCACCGCCTTCAAAGTTCTCGTCGCAACCGTCGCGCTCATGCTGCTGGCCCCGCTCGCGCGCGCGATGACGATCGAGCAGATCACGACGCCCTTGGGCTTGCATGCCTGGCTGGTACACGAGCAATCGGCCCCCTTGGTGGTGCTCAATTATGCGTTTGTCGGCGGCTCAAGCCAGGATACCGCGGAGAAATCGGGCACAGCCAATCTGGCGGCCGACTTGCTTGATGAGGGCGCAGGGGAGCTTGACAGCGGCGCTTTCCACGAGCGTCTGGAAGACCACGCGATCGAAATGAGTTTCCGCATCGGACGCGACTATTTTCACGGCACGCTGCGCACGCTCAACGAGCATCGCGATGAGGCATTCGATCTTTTGCATCTGGCCCTGAGTAAACCCCGCTTTGACAAAGACGCGGTTGAACGCGTCCGTTCGCAGGTGATCTCGGGGCTGCTGCGCGACACCACAGACCCAGGCACGTTGGCGAGCCATCGCTGGTGGCAGACCGCATTTCCCGATCATCCCTATGGGCGCGATGCCGATGGGACGCTTGCGAGCGTGCCAAACATTACGGTCGCCGATATGCGCGACTACATTGGCCGCGTGTTCGCACGCGACGGGCTCACGATCAGCGTGGTCGGCGACATCGACGCCAAAGCGGCCGGTACGCTCATCGATCGGGCCTTCGGCTCGCTCCCGGCGCAGAACAATCTCAGACCGGTGCCGGATGCGGTGCCGCGCGGCGACGGCAAGACCCTTGTCGTGGGCATCGACGTGCCGCAGCCGGTGATCGACTTCGGCGGGCCGGGCATCGGGCGGCACGATCCCGATTTCATG
>DASUKT010000190.1:0-6703 GCA_036278575.1 Pseudolabrys sp.
CGAATTTCCGCGCGTGTTGGCCGCGAACAATATCGAACTGGCCTGAGCGCCGCACGCTTATAGGACGACGACCTTCGTCCCGACGCTCACGCGGCTGTAGAGATCGATCACATCCTGATTGGTCATGCGGATGCAGCCCGACGACACGTTGCGCCCGATCGTCCACGGCTCGTTCGAGCCGTGGATACGATAGAGGGTCGACCCGAGATAGAGCGCGCGCGCGCCGAGCGGATTTTCCGGGCCTCCGGCCATGTAACGCGGCAGATAGGGCTGGCGCTTGAGCATTTCCGCCGGCGGCGTCCAGGTGGGCCACTCTTTCTTCGCCGAAATGCGATGCACGCCCGACCAGGTGAATCCTGGCCGGCCGACGCCGATGCCATAGCGGATCGCCTTATCGTCGGGCTCTATCAGGTAGAGAAACTTGTTCGGCGTGTCGATGATGATCGTGCCCGGCGTTTCCGTGCTGTGATACTCGACTTCCTGCCGCCTGTAGCGCGGATCCATGCCCGTTCGCGGATCGACGGCGACAGATTCCTGCGGCTGCGTATTCGCATAAACAGGCGCGGCCGGCGGTTGACCGCCGCGAAACAAGAATTCGATGAAACCTCCGCCGAGTTCGGGGCCGCCTGACGGCTGCGCGGATGTGGCGACTGGCGAAAGCAGTACGAACATAAAGACGGGAACAAAGAGACGTTGCATCGGCGGGAACTCGGGCTCGGCGATTACGCAACGGTGGCTGCGCGCTTCCGGGCCAATACATGGTGAAAAAAACACTGATTGGTAAAATTCGGCCGCCGGACACCTCGCGATCCGGCGGCCGGGCGCGCGATCGTCGCCTTACGGTTTATTTTGCGTAAAAGCTGCCGTTTCGCCGCGTAAAGCGGCCCATTCGCGAGCAAGTGCAACGCACCGTTAAGCGCCGCCGGATAAAACCGCCGGACCAGGGGCTACGGGGGCGCATTTTGCACCAAAAGGTCTTTCGCGCGGAAAAGCTGTTGGTCCGCAAGCACGCCGCCGTGCCGGCAGCGAACGATTCGGCCGTACGTCACGCCGAGCTGCTGGATCAGATCAAGGCGCTGCGCGCGATCTCCGCACACCGCAACGACGGGCGTGCCGACGACATGCAAAGGCTGAAGCGCGAACTCGATCTCGCGAACGACACGATCGATCGCAGCAGGCAAGACCTGTCGGTCCTGTTGAGAACCAAAAACGACGAACCGCGCCTTGCGCGTGCCTCCGAAGAGCTCGGCGCCACGATTGACGGAATGGAAGCTGCGACGGAGTCGATTCTCAAGGCAGCCGAAGTCATCGATGAAAGCGCGAAAGCACTGCTGACGATCGTCAAGAACGAGTATGAGAAAGGCCTGGCGCAAGAAGTTCAGGAGCAGGTGGTGCGCGTTTACGAGGCCTGCAACTTCCAGGACCTCGCCGGTCAACGTATTCAGAAGGCAATGGCGACCTTGAAATTCATCGAGGAGCGCGTCACCGCGATGATGCAAACGTGCGGCGATCTCGAACAACCGCCTCGTCCCGTCAGTCCGCGCCCCTCACTCGGCCGCCAACTCGCAAACGGACCCAAGCTTGATGGCGACGACGGCCACGCGAGCCAGCAGGACATCGATTTGATGTTCGGCTGAAGACCTGGCTACTTCGCCGGCGGGCGGATCAGCACAAAACAGCAGAGCGCAGCGGCCGCAAAAGCGGCAGCAAGCGCAAGCGCGGCTGAATCGGTCGCGCGTTCCACGACAAAGGCCATCACCAATGGCGCGGCCGCCTGCATCAGCAGGAACGGACCGGCCAGCCGTCCGATCAACCGCCCGTAGCCATCGGGGCCGAAAAGGGCGAGCGGCACCGCGCCGCGCGTGATGGTAACAAGACCGTTCGCACCGCCGAACATGACTGCAAATGCAGCCGCGACCGGCCACGAAAACCCGAGCAGCGCCAGCATCACGAACGCGCACAGCAGCAGCGTGAGTGCAAATCGGACGACCCAGAGCGGATGCAGGTCGCGGCCGAAGGCAAATTCGATGAGGCGTGCGCCAACTTGCGCCGGCCCGAATAGCGCGCCGATCCACACCACGGTCGCAGCGTCGATACCCGAGCGCTTGAAGATCGCGAGAAGATGGGCGGACAAGCCGGACGGCACGAACGCATAGGCCGAAAATGCCGTCGCCACCAAAAGAAACGCGGCGCCGTTCGGTCGCAGCACCGACTGTTTGCTGCGCTCGCCGGACTGGGCCGGCGAAGCAACGCCGGCGCGGCTCCGTGGCAAAGAGAGTGCATGCAGCGGCGCTGCAACGAACGTCATGATGGCCGCATAGATCAGATAGGTGCCGCGCCAGCCCACAGCTTCGATGAGAAAGTGAGTCGCCGGCCAGCTCACGGTCGAAGCGAAGCCGCCGGCGAGCGTAAGCGCCGTGATGGGACGGCGCGCATCCGCGCCAAAGATACGGCCGAGGGTGGCAAAGGCGGAATCGTAGAGATTTGCCGCCATGGCAAGGCCGAGCAGCGCCCAAGCAGCGAGGTAAGCGACCCGGGCATCGGCCAGCACAACCGCGACCAATCCTACTCCGGCGATCAACGAGCCACCGGTCATCACCACGTGACCGCCATAGCGGTCGATCGAGCGGCCGACATAGGGCGCCACAAGCCCGGCAACCAGCAGCCCTACCGAAAATCCTCCCATGCCGAACGCGATCGACCAATGGTGCTCGGCGACAATCAGCGGGACGATCAGGACCGGCGTATAATAGATCGTGCCCCAGGACAGGATTTGCGTGACGCCAAGCGTCAACACGGCGCGCCAGGGGCCTGTGAAAAGATGCTTCGGAACTTTCATGCAGAGCCGCGAACGGTGAACCGCGCACAGCCTACCACGCCAGCCTCATGCATCCGCGCGCGCGTTACTGAACCGGCTTCGGTGCCGGTTTTGCCGCCGCCTTCGGCTTGGCCTTCGCTTTGTGCTTCGCTGGCGGCCGCTTCTGGCCCTCCGGACCGCAGCGGACATAGACCATCGTGCCGTAGCGGTTCTGCACTTCGGGATCCATCCAGCGCAGGATCAGCACGCGTCCGTCGAACGAAACCACCTCGCGGTCCTGCATACCGCCGGGCTCGCCTTCCGGCCCGATAAACGTCTTGCCGCCCGGCGCACCCTTGAGACGCAGCTCCTCCGGCGTTGCCTGATCGGCAAGATGCATCATCACGCCGCCGGTCGGGCCCATGGTGATGACGTAAGGTTGCTTGCACTGGTTGGCCGCAGCCTGCTCGATGCGCGGCCGGTCTTCCGGATTGTGATAAGCGGCGAGGCCCCATCGTCCGACCAGTTCCGATGGCGGGAACGCGGGCGGCAACACGGGCGCGGGCGCGACGGCCGGTTGCTCGAGCTGTGGCTGGTTCGTCGCGCAGCCCGCCAGTGCCAACGCGAATAACGCCGAAAGCACGAACAGAGGCGGGCGAAAGCGATGCATGAGAAACCTGCCGATGCTGCTGAAGTGGAAGTCTTACGGACTTAGCTGGCCGAAGGGCGTGAGTGCAAGGATGGCTTTTGCTTGACTCGCTGGCGGAGAGTCCATATGTCCGGCACATGCTTTAGCACTCGCCATTCGTGACTGCTAAAGCTCTCTGAATTCAACGATTTCTGTCAGTAGCACGCGCCTAAGCGCCGACGAGGAAGACATGGCCAAAACCAAATTCCGTCCCCTGCACGACCGCGTGGTCGTGCGCCGTATCACCGCCGAAGAGAAGACCAAAGGCGGCATCATTATTCCCGACACCGCCAAGGAGAAGCCGCAGGAAGGCGAAGTGATCGCCGTCGGCCCGGGCGGCCGCGACGAGAATGGAAAGCTCATCCAGATGGACCTGAAGGCCGGCGACCGCGTGCTGTTCGGCAAATGGTCGGGCACCGAGGTGAAACTCGACGGCGAGGAGCTACTGATCATGAAGGAATCCGACGTCATGGGCGTGATCGCCTGAACCGCTTCCTCGTCCTGAGGAGGCGTCGAAGACGCCGTCTCGAAGGACGAGGGCAACGAATCTCAGTCCTCATCCTTCGAGACGCTGCGCCATAGCGCGTCAAAGACGTGCGTAAACGCACTTATGGCGCGGCTCCTCAGGATGAGGGTCAAGTCAGTAATCCAACGGAGTAAACCGCAATGGCTGCCAAGGACGTAAAATTTTCGCTCGACGCGCGCGACCGTATGCTGCGTGGTGTCGATATCCTCGCCAACGCCGTGAAAGTGACGCTGGGTCCCAAGGGCCGCAACGTCGTGCTCGACAAGTCATTTGGCGCGCCGCGCATCACCAAGGACGGTGTGACCGTCGCGAAGGAAATCGAGCTTGAGGACAAGTTCGAGAACATGGGCGCGCAGATGGTGCGCGAAGTCGCCCAGAAGACCAACGATCTCGCCGGCGACGGCACCACGACGGCGACCGTTCTTGCTCAGGCGATCGTGCGCGAAGGCGCAAAGTCGGTCGCCGCCGGCATGAATCCAATGGACCTGAAGCGCGGCATCGACATTGCCGTGAGTGCCGTCGTGAAAGACATCGAGAAGCGCGCCAAGAAAGTCGGCTCATCGGCCGAGGTCGCGCAGGTCGGCACCATTTCGTCGAACGGCGACGCCACCATCGGCAAAATGATTGCACAGGCGATGCAGAAGGTCGGCAACGAAGGCGTCATCACGGTTGAAGAGGCGAAAGCGCTCGACACCGAGGTCGAGATCGTCGAGGGCATGCAATTCGACCGTGGCTACATCTCGCCCTACTTCATCACCAATGCCGAGAAGATGATTGCCGAGCTCGAGGACGCCTATATCCTCCTGCACGAGAAGAAGCTCTCCGGCCTGCAGTCGATGCTGCCGCTGCTCGAAGCTGTCGTGCAGACCGGCAAACCGCTGCTGATCCTTTCGGAGGACGTCGAGGGCGAAGCCATCGCAACCCTCGTCGTCAACAAGCTGCGCGGCGGCCTGAAAGTCGCGGCCGTGAAGGCGCCCGGCTTCGGCGATCGCCGCAAGGCGATGCTCGAGGACATCGCGATCCTCACCGGCGGCCAGCTCATTTCCGAAGACCTTGGCATCAAGCTCGAGAACGTCACGACGGCAATGCTCGGCCGCGCCAAGAAGATCGTGATCGAGAAGGAGAAGACCACGATCGTCAACGGCGCCGGCAAGAAAGCCGACATCGAGGCGCGCGTGCAGCAGATCAAATCGCAGATCGAGGAGACCACGTCGGACTACGATCGCGAAAAGCTGCAGGAGCGGCTGGCGAAACTCGCCGGCGGCGTTGCCGTCATCAAGGTCGGCGGCGCGACCGAGATCGAAGTGAAGGAGAAAAAGGATCGCGTCGAGGATGCCCTTAACGCGACCCGCGCCGCGGTCGAGGAAGGCATCGTGCCGGGCGGTGGCACCGCGCTGTTGCGCGCCAAGAAGGCGGTGGGCCGCCTCAGCGACGAGAACCCGGACGTGCAGGCCGGCATCAATATCGTGCTGAAAGCGCTGGAGGCTCCCGCGAGGCAGATCGCGGAGAATTCCGGCGTGGAAGCCTCGATCGTCGTGGGCAAGGTCCTGGAGAACAAGTCCGAGACCTTCGGCTTCGACGCACAGGAAGAGAAATATGTCGACCTCGTGGACGCCGGCATCATCGACCCGGCCAAGGTCGTGCGCGCGGCGCTGCAAGATGCGGCGTCCGTTGCGGGCCTTCTGATCACCACCGAGGCGATGGTCGCCGAAGTGCCAAAGGAGCCCGCGCCGGCTGCCGGCGGCGGAATGCCGGGCGGCATGGGCTACTAAGCTCCAAACATCGAGACGACAGGGAGGCCGCCCTTTTGGGCGGCCTTTTTTGTTGCCGGGAAACCGGGCTTCCGGTTTGCGCGTTGCTCCCGCATGGCCGCGAGCAAATCGAAATTCGTCGTCTACGCGGCCAGCATCGGCAACGCGCTGGTCGCCCTCACGAAATTCGCCGCCGCATGGTGGACCGGCTCGTCCGCGATGCTGAGCGAAGCGATCCACTCGCTCGTCGACACCAGCAATCAGCTGCTCCTGCTTTATGGAATCCACCGCGCCGCGCGGCCACCCGACGAACTTCATCCGCTCGGCCACGGGCGCGAGCTCTATTTCTGGAGCTTCGTGGTTGCCCTGCTGATGTTCACGCTCGGCGCCGGTGTCGCCTGTATCGAAGGCGTGCAGCACATCATCAACCCCGCCGAAATCACCGATCCGAACATCAGCTACATCGTGCTCGGCTGTGCGGCTATTTTTGAAGCCACCAGTTGGCTCATCGCCCTGCGCGAATTTCGCAAAGCCAAGGGAGACGTGGGCTACCTCCAGGCCGTGCGCCAAAGCAAGGACCCGCCGACGTTTATCGTCCTGTTCGAAGATAGTGCCGCACTGCTTGGGCTGCTGATCGCTTTTGTGGGCACGTTTGCAGCCGAGCGGCTGGCCATGCCGGTGCTCGACGGCGTTGCATCGGTAATCATCGCCCTGCTGCTCGGCCTCACTGCCTTGGCGCTCGCGCGCGAGAGCAAAGGTCTGCTGCTCGGTGAACCGGCAAGCCGAGCTTTGCGCGAAGCGGTCATGGCCGTCGTGCGCCGCACGGCGGGCATCGAGCGGGGACAAATTCTTTTTACCGTCCACCTTTCTCCCGACCAGGTGATCGTCGCACTGTCGCTCGAATTCCGCGACGAACTCACCGCTCCCGACATCGAAAAGAC
>DASUKT010000191.1:0-3595 GCA_036278575.1 Pseudolabrys sp.
GTGACGCCGCTTTATGCCGATCTGCAACAGCGCGATCCGCAAACGGCAAAACGGCTGATGCCGAACGATCGCTCGCGCATTTCCCGCGCGCTAGAAGTTGTCATCGCGACAGGCCGCTCAATCTCCGACTGGCATCGGGAAGGCATGCCGCCGCTTATCGATCAGGGCCGCGCCGCAAAAGTGTTCATCACGTGCGAACGCGCCGAATTGGTACGGCGTATTTCAGCGCGTTTTGACGCGATGCTTGAGAAGGGCGCGCTCGACGAGGTGAGGGGGCTTGCGGCACGCAAGCTCGATCCGACACTGCCGGCGATGAAGGCGCACGGCGTGCCGTGGCTCGTCCGGCATCTCAAAGGCGAAATCGATCTCGCGACAGCGGTCGAAGGCGCCAAAATGGACACCCGCCGCTACGCCAAGCGGCAGCTCACCTGGTTTCGCAATCAGATGCCGGATTGGCTCTGGATGGAGCCTGAAAGGGCAGCGAAAGAGGTCATTGGCCAGCTCTCGCGGCTCAAATAGCGTATTTTCTGCTTGACCGTGAGCCTTCGCACTCCTATAACTCGCAATGAAAGTGCGGGCGAGAGCCGTGATGAGCAATAAAATTATCGTACTTAGGAGCCGGACGCGGACCAGGCAGCCCTGACGGGGTTTCCAGTGGTGAGCGTCCGGACATGGCCCTTACGGGCCTTTTTTATTGCCTCGCGAAGAGACGGATACGGAAGGATAGCGACATGACACGCGAAATGACCGGCGCCGAAATGGTGATCGAAGCGCTTGCCGACCAGGGCGTGCAGCACGTTTTCGGGTATCCCGGCGGCGCGGTGCTGCCGATCTACGACGCTATTTTCGCGCAGAAGAAGGTGCAGCACGTCCTTGTCCGTCACGAGCAGGGCGCCGTGCACGCCGCGGAAGGTTACGCGCGCTCGACCGGCAAAGTGGGCTGCGTGCTCGTCACCTCGGGTCCCGGCGCGACCAACGCGGTGACCGGCCTCACGGATGCGCTTTGCGATTCAATCCCGATTGTCTGCATCACGGGCCAGGTGCCGACGCATCTCATCGGCAACGACGCGTTTCAGGAATGCGACACGGTGGGCATCACCCGGCCGTGCACCAAGCACAATTACCTGGTGAAACGCATCGAAGATCTGCCGCGCGTGCTGCATGAGGCGTTTCACATCGCATCGAGCGGACGGCCGGGGCCGGTTGTGGTCGACATCCCGAAGGACATTCAGTTCGCCAAGGGCCTCTATTCCAAGCCCAAGGATTTTCCGCACACCGGCTACAAGCCGAAGCTCAAAGGCGACATGGCGAAGATCAAGCACGCGGTCGACCTGATGGCGCACGCCAAGCGGCCGCTGTTCTACACCGGCGGCGGCATTGTCAATTCCGGCAAAGCGGCGAGCGATCTGCTGCAAGAGTTCGTCAAGCTCACGGGTTTTCCGATCACGTCGACGCTCATGGGGCTCGGCGCTTTTCCCGCTGCCGACAAGCAATGGCTCGGCATGCTCGGTATGCACGGCACGCTTGAGGCCAATATGGCGATGCACGATTGCGACGTGATGGTCTGCATCGGCGCTCGCTTCGATGACCGCATCACAGGAAGGCTCGATGCCTTCTCACCCGGCTCGAAGAAAATTCACGTCGATATCGACCCATCCTCGATCAACAAGAACGTCCACGTCGATGTGCCGATCATCGGCGATTGCGCGCATGTGCTGGAGGACATGGTGCGGTTGTGGCGCACCAGCGCCATCCATTCCGACAAGAAGGCGCTCGGCGACTGGTGGAAGCAGATCGAGAAATGGCGCGCGCGCAAGTCGCTCGCTTACCGGCATTCGAACGAGGTGATCAAGCCGCAATACGCCATCGAGCGGCTCTATGCGTTGACGAAAGATCGCGACACCTACATCACGACGGAAGTCGGTCAGCATCAGATGTGGGCCGCGCAGTTCTACGGCTTTCAGGAACCGCGCCGCTGGATGACGTCCGGCGGGCTCGGCACCATGGGCTACGGCCTGCCGTCATCTGTCGGCGTGCAGATGGCGCATCCGAAATCGCTGGTCATCGACATCGCGGGCGAAGCCTCGGTGCTGATGACCATGCAGGAAATCTCGACGGCGGTGCAGTACAAGTTGCCGGTCAAGATCTTTATCCTGAACAACCAGTACATGGGCATGGTGCGCCAGTGGCAGGAATTGCTGCACGGCGGCCGCTACGCGGAAAGCTACACGGCGGCATTGCCGGATTTCGTCAAGCTTGCCGAGGCCTATCATGCGCACGGCATCCGCTGCGAAAAGCCAGGCGATCTCGATCATGCGATCAAAGAGATGATCGACGTGGATAAGCCGGTGCTGTTCGACTGCGTGGTCGATCCGGCGGAAAACTGCTTCCCGATGATTCCGTCCGGCCGGGCGCACAACGAGATGCTGCTGGGTGACGCTGCGATCAAGCTCGAAGACGCGATTACCGAGGAAGGCAAGGTGATGGTGTAAGAACTTTCTTCGCCCTCATCCTGAGGAGCATCGCTTCGCGATGCTCCTCAGGATGAGGCCGAAATAGTTTGGCACGCACAATCCAGCAAGGATCAACGCCGTGAACGCAAATGCAAACGTGAGTTCGAGCACCTCCCACTATCCCGCCGCGCCGACCGCGCAGCGCGCCGAGACGCACACGCTCTCCGTGCTCGTTGACAACGAGCCGGGCGTGCTGGCGCGCGTCATCGGCCTGTTCTCCGGCCGCGGTTACAATATTGAATCGCTGACGGTGTCGGAGACCGAGCACCAGAAACACCTGTCGCTTATTACGATCGTGACCACCGGCACCCCGATGGTGCTGGAGCAGATCAAGAATCAGCTCGAGCGCCTGGTGCCCATTCACCGCGTCGTCGACATGACGCTCAATGGCGATTCAATCGAGCGCGAGCTGGCGATGGTGAAAGTTCGCGGGCGTGGCGAGCATCGCGTCGAGGCGTTGCGGCTGGCAGACGCCTTCCGCGCGCGCGTCATCGATGCCACCACCGAGAGCTTCGTGTTCGAGATCACAGGCAAAAGCGACAAGATCGACCAGTTCGTCGAGTTGATGCTGCCGCTCGGCCTGATCGAGGTTTCGCGCACCGGCATCGCGGCTATCGCGCGCGGGCCGGAGGGAATGTAGGCCTCGATCCGTCACGCCTCAGGATGACGGATTTGGCGACTTGATTTTCTCCGCCCGATGCCGTCTTTGCGTGCGAACGAATTTACAGGGGTAAAACTATGCGTGTTTATTACGATCGCGATGCAGATCTGAACCTGATCAAGGGCAAGAAGGTCGCCGTCATCGGCTATGGCAGCCAGGGCCACGCCCATGCGCTGAACCTGCGCGATTCCGGCGTGAAAGAGGTCGCGGTCGCCTTGCGCAAAACGTCCGCCGGCGTGAAGAAGGCGGAAGCCGAGAAATTCAAGGTCATGGAAGTCGCCGAGGCGGCGAAATGGGCCGATGTGATGATGATGCTGACGCCCGACGAATTGCAGGGCGACATCTGGCGCGACCACATTGTGAAGAACATCAAGGATGGCGCGGCGATCATGTTCGCGCACGGCCTCAATGTGCATTTCAA
>DASUKT010000192.1:0-10477 GCA_036278575.1 Pseudolabrys sp.
TTCCGGCTTCAAAGGGCGTCAGTCGAACGGGAATACTGACGCTTTTCGGAAGCGAGGCGGGGCATCGAGCGGAGTGCCCCTTGTGCCACGCTAAGCTGTGACACGCTGCCGGGAATTCTTCCCAATTAACGGGTGCCGACATGCGGCACAGATGATGCCGTTGTGCCGGTCAGCCCGCGACAGTGTCGCAGGGAGGACAGGATGCGTTATCTGCTCTCAACCGGCTGCTTTGGCGTCGCGGCGTTATTAGCCGTTTCCTCCGCCAATGCTAACGAACAACTGCAGAAGATGTCGCAGAACCCAAAAGACTGGGTTATGCCTGCGGGGAACTACGCGAACACGCGCTACTCCGAACTCAAGCAGATCACGACCGCGAACGTCGGAAAGTTGCAAGTGGCCTGGACGTTTTCAACTGGCGTGCTGCGCGGGCATGAGGGCGCACCGCTCGTAATTGGCGACGTGATGTACGTTCATGGGCCTTTCCCAAATCCCGTCTATGCACTGGATCTCAACCACGATGGCAAGATCCTTTGGAAATACGAGCCAAGGCAGGATCCGAACGTCATTCCTGTGATGTGTTGCGACACCGTCAACCGCGGCTTGGCTTACTCCGACGGAAAAATCTTTCTGAATCAGGCCGACACGACACTCGTCGCCCTCGATGCGAAGACTGGCAAGGTGCTGTGGCAGGTCAAAAACGGCGACCCGAAAAAAGGCGAAACCGGAACGTCCGCGCCGCTCGTCGTGAAGGATAAGGTCCTTGTCGGCATTTCAGGCGGCGAATTTGGAGTGCAGTGCCGCCTGACAGCTTACGACGTCAAAGATGGAAAGCTCGCGTGGAAGGCCTATTCAGAAGGTCCGGATAGCGAACTTCTTGTCGATTCGCAAAAAACTACGTCTCTTGGCAAGCCGATCGGCAAGGACTCGAGTCTCAAGACGTGGCAGGGCGATCAGTGGAAAATCGGCGGCGGCTGCACGTGGGGATGGATTTCCTACGATCCGCAGCTCGATCTTGTCTATTACGGCTCCGGCAATCCCTCGACCTGGAATCCGAAGCAACGGCCCGGCGACAACAAATGGTCGATGACCATTTTCGCACGCAATCCGGATACCGGAATGGCGAAGTGGGTTTACCAAATGACGCCCCACGACGAGTGGGATTACGACGGCATCAATGAGATGATTCTTGCCGACGTGACCGTTGGTGGAAAGGCGCACAAAGCGCTGGTCCACTTCGACCGGAACGGGTTCGGTTACACGCTGGATCGTGAAACGGGCGAACTGCTCGTTGCGCAGAAATACGATCCGAAAGTGAACTGGGCGACCAAAGTCGACATGGACAAGAACTCCAAGACCTACGGGCGCCCGCAGGTCGTCGCTCAATACTCCACCGAGCACAACGGCGAAGACCACAACACGAAGGGCGTCTGCCCGGCAGCTCTTGGCAGCAAGGACGAACAGCCGGCTGCGTACTCTCCGGAGACGAAGCTCTTCTACGTGCCGACCAACCACGTCTGCATGGACTACGAGCCGTTCCGCGTCTCCTACACGGCGGGCCAGCCTTACGTCGGTGCAACGTTGTCGATGTATCCGCCTCCCGGCGAGAAGAACATGGGCAACTTCATCGCCTGGGATGCCAGCACCGGCAAGATCGTGTGGTCGAATCCGGAGCAGTTTTCGGTGTGGTCCGGCGCACTCGCAACTGCGGGCGGCGTCGTCTTCTACGGCACGCTGGAAGGTTATCTCAAAGCGGTTGATGCCAAGACGGGCAAGGAACTTTACAAGTTCAAGACCCCGTCCGGCATCATTGGCAACGTGATGACCTATGAGCACGGCGGCAAGCAGTACGTCGCTATTCTCTCCGGCGTCGGCGGTTGGGCCGGCATCGGCCTCGCCGCAGGCCTTACCGATCCGCACGCTGGTCTCGGCGCGGTCGGCGGTTACGCCGCATTGAAAGACTACACCTCGCTCGGCGGTCAGCTCACGGTCTTTGCGCTGCCGGGTAGCTGATTCGCGGATATCTTGAATGCACAATGCCCGGCGCGCCGTCTCGCGGCGCGCCGGGATACGTATTCGCCAATGCTCGTGATACCATGTCAGCGCAAAGGAATTTCGTGTGAGACGACGCGATCTTATGGCCACGATTCTGGTCACGGCGATACTCGCCCGCGGTATTTGTCAGGCACTTGCCGATGGATCCGGCGATCCAGCTGCAGTGAAGAATGAGGACGGAAAATACTACGACAAAAATGGTACGCCGACGTTTCATATCGCCAAGGATGGCACGGTTGACTGGTACACGTTTTCCGGATTTCGCCGCTATAATTCCAGTTGCATTGTTTGCCATGGACCGGACGGTGGCGGTTCAACTTATGCGCCGGCTTTGGTCGATTCGTTGAAGGCGCTGAGCTACACAGACTTCATGAACGTCGTGGTCAACGGCAAGCAGGAGGTGAATACCGCCTCCGACAAGGTGATGCCATCATTCGGGACCAATCCAAACGTCATGTGTTATCTCGACGACATCTTCGTCTACTTGCGCGCCCGCTCAGATGGCGCACTCGGTCGCGGCAGACCGCAGAAGCATGCGGACAAATCCAAGTCCGCGCAGGAAGCCGAGAATAACTGCATGGGACCGGAGCATTGAGGAAGCGCATCAGCTTCACAAAAGCTTTGCCGCTTGCGGCCACTCTTGTCGCCGTGCCTGTCGTTCTTTCGTGCGCAGCGGCGTTGGCGCAAGGCGGCACAGCGAACGAGGCCGCAGGCGCTTCGCAGGCCCAAGCGCCGTTTGAACTGGTCGATCCTAAAGTGTTTCGGGTATGCGCCGACCCGCGCGATATGCCCTATTCAAATACGAAAGGCGAAGGCTTCGAGAACAAGCTTGCAGAGCTGCTCGCCAGAGAACTAGGCAAAAGCGTTTCCTATACGTTTTACCCGAACGCACCTGGTTTCGTACGCAAGACACTTGGCCTCTATAAGTGCGACGTCATTATGGGAATGCCGCAAGGCAATGACATCGTTCAGGTCACCAATCCCTATTACCAAACGACCTACACACTTGTGTTCAAGCAGGGTAGCGGGTTGGACGGCGTCGACACACTCGTCGATCCGCGATTAAAGGAAAAGCGCATCGGCGTCATCGCCGGCACGCCCCCCGCGACAAACCTCGTCCTCGACGGGTTGATCGTCAAATCCAAGCCCTACCCTCTCGTTATTGATACCCGTTACGATTCGTCCGCGGCGACAATGATTCACGATCTCATTGATGGGACCATCGATGCAGGCGTGCTGTGGGGGCCACTGGCCGGCTATTATGCAAAGCAATCGAGCGTTCCAATCACTGTCGTGCCGCTGCTCAAGGAAACGAATGGACCGCACATGACCTATCGCATCGGCATGGGCGTGCGTTATTCCGATCAACAATGGAAGCGCGAACTCAACCAGCTCATTCGAAAGAAACAGCCGGAAATTACGGCCCTGCTCCAGAGCTATGGCGTGCCACTGATTGACGACAGTAACCATCTTATCAAGGCGGCGCCGATTGCGAAGTAACCTGTGGATCGCCCTCTTCGTCCTTCTCACGCTGAGCTTTCATTCCGGTGCTTTTGCGCAACCTGATGAGCATTATCCTCCCGAACCAACCGCCTATCGCTTCGAAAACTACAGAGCACCAACCCCGCAGACCCTGCAGGGCGCCCGCGTCGTCACGACGCGCGAGGCGGAAGCGATCTGGAAGAAGGCAAACGCCATCTTCGTCGATGTTCTGCCGCAGTCGCCCAAGCCGCAAAATCTGCCGCCGGGAACGATCTGGCACGACAAGCCGCGGCTCGATATTCCAGGCAGCATCTGGCTGCCGGACACCGGCTATGGCGCACTGGCGCGGGCGATGAATGAGTATTTTCGCGCCGGCCTTCTCAAGGCAAGCGGCGGCAACCGAAACAAAGCTCTGGTGATCTACTGCTTACGCGATTGCTGGATGTCCTGGAACGCGGCTAAACGCGCGATGGCTTTGGGCTACACGCGCGTGATCTGGTATCCGGAAGGAACTGACGGGTGGTCAGAGGCTGGACTGCCGCTTACGGGGGCAACGCCTCGGCCCCGCCCGCGACAATAATAATGCCGCGTTTGCAGCCGGGAAGGAGAGTAATTGATGAAACGGTTTGCACTATTAGTGATGCTGACGCTGCCCGGGATCGCTTTGGCCCAGCAGAATGGCGATCCCGCCAAGGGCGAACAAATCTTCAAGACCTGCAACATCTGTCACAACGTGGGTCCCAGCGCCAAGATCAAAGTCGGGCCGCCGCTCAATGGAATCGTTGGAAGACCCTGGGCGTCATGGCCAGGCTTCAATTATTCGAAAGGCCTGACAGACGGCAAAGCACAAGGGAAGGTTTGGGACGAAGCCAACCTGGAAAAATGGCTCGAGAACCCGCGCGCGTTCGTGCCGGGGACCAAGATGATTTTTCCTGGCCTGAAACAACCGCAACAACGCGCCGATATTATCGCTTACCTCAAACAATTCGATATCGACGGCAAAAAGAAATAATTCGGCGCCGGTCATTGCCGCACGGTTCCTAAAGAACGAATGGAAACGCTTGGCGTTGTCTCTGCAGACCGTTCAATGGAGAGACAACATGGCAAGCAAATCGGAAGCAACACGCAAGGACGACCTGCAAAAGCGTCAAAAGGAAGGGAACCTGGGCCAGAAAGAAGCCCACCAGGAAAAACGCAGCGATTCCGAGTTGGCCCATATGGGAGAACTCACCAGATCGGAAAATCAGAAACCGGACGAGGAGAAGGAGTAAGTGGAGCTTCGTTGCCGAGCCGCATAAATCAGGAACTGAAATGGCGACGAACCTTGTCCATGAGCCAACCCCAAGCCTCGGTCTCCCGCGGCCCGGCTGTCTTGTCGACTGCGATGCCCAGATAGGCGAGTTCGCGCTCGACTTTTTCTCGCGGAAGAAGATGCAATCGGCTCACCAGTATCGCTGCTTCCAGCACGGCAGCTTGAGCGCGATTGAAGCCTTGAAAGGGCTTATGCGAGACGAGCCGCACGACGCGGCAGCGTAAACGTGGCCGTTCGGGATCCTCTTCAATTTCGGTCACCGCAAGTTCGGTATGAGAAAGAGCCTCACTTAACCGGGGCACAGGTACATTTTCCGATGCTGTCGTTGCCCAGCCTTTTCGCCCCGTGAGAAGGCCCGCGAATATCCTGACGTCATCCATGTAGCTGGCGGTTGCGAAAGGGACTTGCAAAAGGTTGTCGAGGGTCACTGACGGACGGAACGGCGCAATGATCCAGTCGTCCTCTTCTGCGATCAAGCCGAGCGGCGCGACATGAATTCGGCCTCCGCTGTCGGCGGTGGTCACGATCGTCTCGCAGATAAACGGCATCGAACAATATCCAACCGATTAATAGCGCGAGCGACTTGAGCGGGGTAACTCGTCACGCATTGTTTTCTTCCTCGTCTTGCCGCTCATCGTTGCGCCGGCGCAGCGTATGACCGGCCTCCTGCTGCCGTGTGAGATCTTCAAGCTTACGATCGACTGCACAACCCCAGTCCAGCGGCTCGTCCTGCATGTAGCGTTTTCCCAATCTCCAGGCGATCTCCGCCTTCGAAAGCTCCGCGCCGAGATAGAACGCATGCGGCCCGTTGCTTTCAACCCCCAACTTCGGAAAGAGCGAGAACGCATCGGCCGCGACGTGGTGCACGCCACGCGCATAAACATGGATGCCGTCTTCAGCCGTCTCGATGCGGAAATTTGTATCCTTCACTTGAGTGGCGAGGCCGGCAATCTCTTCCGCCGTATTCGGAAACGGTTTGCGATCGTGAAGCTGCAGCAGCGCACCACCGTAATTCTGCGGCAGGCTGCGATCTGCGCGCGCAGCGAACATTATCCGGCGCGCCGCATCATGTTCCTGAATAGTCCGCCGGGTATGCGGGCTCACCTGCACGACCAGCACATTGCGAATGGAAAGCTCCGAACAAAGGCCCATCAGCGCGGCTGTTATACCGCCGCTATCGGCGTCGGTGAGTTCGGTCAGGTTGCCGGTACCCATGAGGATTTCGGCATCCGGCAATCGACTCCGCAGCTCGGCATAACGCGCCAAGGAGCCCATGAAGCCAAAGTGAATGGGATCGAGGATCGGGTCCAGAAGCGCCGGAATGCCTCGCTTGTCCGCCGCCTCCGCCGCACGCAGCAACGATGACAAGTCGCCATGATTGGCCGGTACCAGCACCGGTGTCGCGCCGGTTTCGGCTGCCAAATCGAGCGTATTTTCGTTCAGACTCAGAAGAAACTGCGCACCCGCCCGGCCGCCCGCACGCAGTTCATCGACGCTGGCGGAATCGACACTGACCGAAAAGCCTTCGGTCACGAGCGCGCGCACGGCATCCGCAAGATGTGGGAACGGCGTATCGGGCAAGCAGCCGAGATCGATCACATCGGCTCCTGCCTCACGCATGGCGTGAGCGCGCCTAAGAATGCTATCGACATCAAGCGCGGAAGCATCGACGATTTCAGCAAAGATGCGAATGTCGTAGCGGGATAGATCGAGGTCACGTCCGCCCTTGCCGAAATAGGCCGGCAAGTCCTTGAGCTCTTCCGGACCGCGCTCGAACGGAACGCCAAAATCGGCGCTCAAGCGAGCGAGATCGGCACGGCATCGACCTGGCAGCAGCACACGCGTTGCATCGACCGGCCGCGGCAAGCGGCGACGGATGATTGCTTCCGTCATCAGCGCAGCCACCTTCACACCGACGTTGACGACCGACCAGCCGAAGCCCGGATCGGGCATCTCGGCGAGAACTTTCTCCAGCCGCGGCTGCGCCAGATGGCCGGTAAGAAAGGCGATACGCTCGCTCATGTGAGCTCGCGCTTACGGCGCGCCAACGCCTCGCCAAGTTCGACGAGCGTCTCGACAACGGCAACGTCCTTGAACGTCTTCAGCCGCGCCGTATTTTCGAGGTCGATATCGCGCGGATAAACCTTCACCATGCCTTTTGGCGCTTCGGTTTCAAGCTCGGGCGCGGTATCGCAGGCAAAGACGATGGATGGTACGCGGCACTTGCCGGCCTGCGCGAAAACGTTGGTCGCGAGCGTATCCGAGATACCGTAGACGCATTTCGCAACAGTGTTCGATGTAGCCGGCGCGAGGACCAGCGTATGATAGGTGCCGTAATAAAATGCGCCGACAGGCGCCGCGCTCGCCGTCGTATCGCGGAAGATGCGGACCGATTTCGGCAGCTTGAAGTCCTGCCGGTACATGCGGATCACCTCGGCGGCGGCCCGGCTGACGAACAGATCGATCTCGTCAAACTCCCGGATGATACCGAGACATTCCTTGAAGAAATGCCCCGATCCGGTCAGGGCCCATCCCCAGCGCGGAGTTTTCACCTTTGGCATGGCGAGAGTAAGCGCCTTGCGTCCGGCCCGTGCAAGTCGATGCCGGTGCCGATAGGTTTGCCCGCACAAAGACGCGCGGCCGCGTCGACGTCTGGCTTCGGTCCTACGATGGATGCCTCAGCACCACTGGCGGCCAGAAACTGCGGAAAGGCCTTATCGACGCTGCCGTCACTCAGCAAAGCGGCTACTCCAACACGGTCCTCAGACCACTGTCCGTGCTTTATCAATAAGAGGCGCGATGCGCCGATTTGGCCTACAAGCCACGCGGCCAAGCTATCCGATGTTACGTCCCAGTTCGTCGGTAGGTCGTCTGCTTTCAAGACCATTTCGAGCGGCGACCAGACGGGGACGGCGCCTGCAAGAAGCAATCGGGCAATAGAGGCTTTGGTATCGGCCATCGCGAAAACTGACCGGACGCCCACCAAGACACGTCCGAATTGCTCCATCGCCATGAGGGCCAGGTGGTGGGCGGTCTGATCATCAAAGCCCACCTCCGCCTGCGCATTCCGAACTGCGTCCGCAAAAGGACCACCTCCGGGCACCACAACGGCGTGCCCGCCGCATCCCGCCAAAACATCAAGCCAATTGTGAAGATAAGGAGAGCTAACAAAGCTTCCGCCCAGCTTCACGACGGTTGGGCCGCCCGCGGGCATTATTCGGGAGTCCCCGCGCCACCTTTTCCCGCTGCCGCAGGATAGAGATGGTAGACCTTGGCGGTATCGGCAGGCCTTTGGCGGCTGATTTCAACACCGACGCGCCCCGAGACGACATCGAGTTTTTCGACCTTCACGGTGACCCGTTCCACGCGCGCGTGGCTAAGTACGAAATTCGCGACGCGCTCGGCAAACATTTCCACCAGCGGAATATGTCCTTCAGCGGCAATCAGCCGTATCGCGTCCGTAATAACGTCATAAGAGAGCACGTCGCGAATGTCCTCGGCGGCGTGAATCGCGCGCGTGGTTTCCGCATCGACGTTGAACCGCACGCGCTGCGGACTTCGGTGCTCATTCTCGTAAACGCCGATGCAGACCGGCAATTCGAAATCGTGGACAAACACGTGATCCTTCGCGGTGTCGTCCTTGGTGGGAGCGCCCGAATAGCCGCGCGCGGCCAATACCCAGTAATCGGCAATCGGCGACTCATGCCGGCTCACAACCACGCCGCGTGGGTCGGCGGGGATCAGCGCGCGTATCAGGTCGAAGGAAGTTGGGTCCAGCGCTGATTTGCGATCATGTGCAGCGCAGAGGGCGCCCCTGAAACCGAGATAATCCGGTGCCAGCAATAAAAGCCGTGGCACATCCGGCGCCTCAAGCGATCCGGCAAGCCCCGTCAGCAACCCGCAAGCGCGGCACGCGTGCACAAACTGCCCTAAAGCTGCAAGACCGGCGTGATCGAGCAATCGGCCGGCACCTTTTCTCGCGGTATCGAGCATGGCGCCGGCGAAACCAGCTTCAGCCATCAATGGGATCAATGCGTTGTCCGGCTCGCTGTCGGCAAACATCACGGCGACGATCTTTGTTGCCGCTGCCAATGGAGCAAGTGCACGGATGCACTCGCGTTGTGCCGATCCGGGAAAAAGGCCGACCTTGACGTAATCAACTCCCGTCTCGGCCATCGACCTTACGGCCGCAATGACAATCTCTGGGTTCATCGGGAGATCGCCGGTGACCGCACTGGTCGGACGCCGGCCCGCTACGATGGAAACGACCGAACGCACGATATCGGCATCAAGCGCGCCTAAGGCACCCTTTGTCGGATCTTTCAGGTCGATGATGTCGGCGCCATGATCGAGCGCGAGCTGTGCCTCACTTACGCCTGTGACGCTTGCCAGCAGCATTGTCATTGACGGTGTACTCCGTCGAGCACCTGCGCCAAGCGATTATGGATGAGCCAATCGAGTGTGCGCGTCCAGGATTCATCGGTATTGCCGCGCATGTCCGCGCTCATCACGGCAATCATCCGGCCGCTCGCTGCGTCGCGCACATAGATGTTCATGTTGAGAATGAGGTTGGAGACTTTCTGCACCGTACCGGTGATGGAGAGTTGCGCTCCCACTCGCCGGGCGAGGTCGGCGTCACAACCTCCACACTCCTGTAAACGAGTCGCATGGGCCCGTTCTGCTACGGAGCTGATGTCCGCAATGCGCACCTTTTTGGAGGCGGCAAGCCACTGCCGTAGCCTTTCGTTGATCTCGGCTAAGCGCTCTTTCTCGTCGGACCGTGGGCTGCCGTTCACGGCTCCCTCGAGACTTGTGTCGATGAATTCAAAATCGAACACGGCGGCGACGGCAGGGACACTCGCGGCCTGCGTCAATGTGGCCGGAACAAAGGCGAGCACGACGAAGGCGAGCGCCCACGGCACCGAATTCATGGCGTTAGTCCGCCGATCCTGATTGCACGACGACAGCCCTCAAAGCTTAGCAAATACGACCTTGATTTAAACATGGATTGGCAGTCTCATCGCATAAACGAGCGGGAGAGCGGGAGCATGTTGAGTGGAATGCTGCCTTGAGCCGATTGTCGGTTGTCGTCTTCTTCACCCTGTTCAGCGTAACGGCCACAGCCTTGGCCGCCGAGCCCCTCAACGTCAAGATCGGCTACCTACGTCGGGCGCGCCACCCGGAGACGATTTCGCTTGTCCAGATGCCTCCCCCGGACGATGGGCTGGCTGGCGCCGAGATGGCCGTCAAAGACAATGACACCACAGGCCACTTTCTCAATCAGCATTATTCGCTGACCGACGTACACCTGAAGCCGGGCGACGATCCGGCGGCAGCCGTGGAGCAACTTGCCAAAGAAGACGTTTCGCTCGTCGTCACCGATCTGCCTGCCGATGCGTTGCTTAAGGCCGCCGATGCAGGCAAGGCTCACGGCACGTTGTTTTTCAATGCCGCCGCGCCTGATGACCGCCTGAGACAGAAAGATTGCCGCGCGAATGTCATCCATACTGCGCCATCGCGCGCGATGCTGGCCGATGGACTCGGTCAGTATCTCGTCTGGAAAAAATGGACGCGCTGGTTCCTGGTCGTGGGCTCGCACAAGCGCGACCAGCTTTACGCCGACGCTTTGAA
>DASUKT010000193.1:0-3903 GCA_036278575.1 Pseudolabrys sp.
GCAATCACCGCGAGGCAGGCCCAGATCGGCAAGATGAAGTCGAGGCCGGCATAGACCACGAGCACGGCGGTCGTCTGGCCGATGATCGCGAGCCAACGCAGCCGCACCAGCGTGTCGAGCCGCACGTTGCGGCCGGGATGACTTTGCGTGAGGTCGAATGAGGCCATGGGCAATCAGTTTAGCGCCCCCGGAAATAGCCTCAAATGCGCATGGACCAAACGCGACAGGCGGGGCTTGCGCTCGGGGCTGTCGAACGGCACATCTGCCGGACCAACGTGGAACACCCTTGATGGATGCCAGCGCACAATCGGCCATTTCCGTCGACCGATTAACCAAAATCTACAAAAGCACGACGGCGGTGGACGGCATTTCGTTTCGCCTTCCGCCCGGATCGGTCACCGGCCTTCTGGGCGGCAACGGGGCCGGCAAGACGACCACCATCGCCATCATCATGGGGCTGGTGACGCCGACCTCCGGGCACGTCGCGGTGCTTGGTGCCGCAATGCCGAAGGAGCGCTACCGAGTCCTGCACCGGATGAACTTCGAGAGCCCTTACGTAGACATGCCGATGCGGCTCACCGTGCGGCAAAACCTTTCCGTGTTCGCGCAGCTTTATGGCGTCGAGCAAATCGGCGAACGCATTGCACAGCTTGCAGTCGATCTTGATCTCGGCGAATTCCTCGACCGGCAGACCGGCAAGCTGTCGGCCGGTCAGAAAACGCGCGTCTCGCTTGCCAAATCTCTTCTCAACCGGCCGGAAGTCCTGCTGCTCGACGAACCGACGGCTTCGCTCGATCCGGATACCGCCGACTGGGTGCGCACGCGACTCGAAAATTACCGGCGCGAGCGCAACGCGACCATTTTGCTGGCCTCGCACAACATGAACGAGGTCGAGCGTTTGTGCGAGCGCGTCATCATCATGAAGCGCGGCCGTATCGAAGACGATGCCGCGCCCGATCGATTGCTCGCGCGCTACGGGCGCGAGACGCTGGAGGAAGTCTTTCTCGATGTTGCGCGCGGCCGGCGAGAGCAGCGCGAGGCAGCGCAATGAACGTACGTTGTCATTCCGGGCTCGCGGCCTTTGGGCCGCGCCCCGGAATGACAGGCGAGGTGGTGCCATGACCAGCAACCCTGACGTCGGCCTCAACTTTTCGCTCAACCGCGTCGGCGCGATGGTGCGCCGTTATTGGTATCTGCTGCGCTCTTCATGGCCGCGCATCCTCGATCTTGTTTATTGGCCGACGGTGCAAATGCTGATGTGGGGCTTTCTGCAACTTTACGTTTCGCAGAACGCCGGCTTTTTCGCGCGCGCCGGCGGCGTGTTCATCGGCTCGGTGTTGCTGTGGGACATTCTCTTCCGCGGCCAGCTCGGTTTCTCGATTTCCTTTCTTGAGGAGATGTACGCCCACAATCTCGGGAACATCATGATGTCGCCGCTGCGGCCGGTGGAGTTCATCGCCTCGCTGATGATCATGAGCATCATCCGCTTGTCGATCGGCATGGTGCCGGTCACGTTCCTGGCGATTGCGTTTTTCGGATTCAATCTGTGGTCGCTCGGCCTCGCGTTGGCGGCGTTCTTTGTCAACTTGATCCTCACGAGCTGGTCGATCGGTATTTTCGTCGCCGGGCTGTTGCTGCGGAACGGAATGGGCGCCGAGAGTCTCGCCTGGACCATCATGTTTTTATTCCTGCCGCTGACCTGCGTTTACTATCCGGTCGCCGTGCTGCCGCACTGGCTGCAATACGTCTCCTGGGCGTTGCCGCCGACTTACGTCTTTGAAGGCATGCGGGCGCTGCTCATTGATCACGTGTTCCGAACCGATCTGATGCTTGAGGCGTTAGGCTTTAACGCAGTGCTGTTCGCAGCTGCATCATTTGCTTTTACGAAGCTGCTGGAGAGCGCGCGCAAGCACGGTTCCCTGCTGCAGACCGGGGAATAGGGCAAAAAGGCTCGACTTTTCAGGGATGGAACTCAACTTATTCGGTGTAAACCCGCTACCAACGACTTATCTGTAAGTTGACGCTATGAGCGAAAAGCGACAGTCTGCTGCGGCGCAGCAGGGGTTGGGGACTAAGCGAATGGCAATCGGCGAGTTCGACGGAGCAGCAAAGCTCTCCGGCGAGAACGGCATCTTGCTCTCGGCGCCGCTCTACTGGATGTACGAAATGGGCCACGCGGCGCTTAATCCGTCGCGGGCGCTGGCAGATGTGACCAAGCTGTTCTTCCGAAATCCCGCCAATCCGCTGTCGCACACGACTTACGGCAAGACCATGGCTGCGGCGGCCGAAGTCTTCGAGCGCTCGACCCGCCGCTATCAGAAGCCGGAGTGGAATATCGACTTTACGGTCGTCGGCGGCGAGCGCGTTCCGGTGCATATCGCCACCATCTGGCAGCGTCCGTTTTGCAATCTCCTGCATTTTAAGCGCGCATTTACGCGCGTGCCGAGCCGTCCGCAACCGAAGCTGCTGATCGTTGCGCCGATGTCGGGCCATTATCCGACGCTGTTACGCGGCACGGTCGAGACGTTTTTGCCGACGCACGATGTCTACATCACCGAATGGGTCGACGCGCGCATGGTGCCTGTCGCCGACGGCAAGTTCGATCTCGACGACTACATCGATTATCTCATCTCGATGCTGCACCGGCTGGGCGGAGACACGCACGTCATCGCAGTCTGTCAGCCGTCGGTGCCGGTGCTCGCCGCCGTTTCGCTGATGGAGGTCGATAACGATCCTCTGGTGCCGTCATCGATGGTGCTGATGGGTGGCCCGATCGACACGCGCATCAATCCGAATGCCGTCAACGAGCTTGCCGAGACGCGCGGCCTCGACTGGTTCCGCACGCATGTCATTACGAAGGTGCCGTTCCCGCATCCCGGATTCATGCGCGACGTTTATCCCGGTTTCCTTCAGCTCAACGGCTTCGTCAGCATGAACCTCGATCGCCACATCGAGGCGCACCGCAACCTGTTCACGCAGCTTGTGCGCGGCGACGGCGATTCGGTTCGGAAGCACCGCGATTTTTACGATGAATATCTTGCGGTAATGGATCTCACCGCCGAGTTCTATCTGCAGACGGTCGATACGGTCTTCATTCGCCACGCGCTGCCGAAAGGCGAGATGACCCATTATGGGCGCAAGATCGATCCGACCGCGATCAAGCGGGTTGCGCTGATGACGGTCGAGGGCGAGAACGACGATATTTCCGGCGTCGGGCAGACCGAAGCGGCGCAGCGGCTGTGCTCCAACATCCCTCCCGAAAACAAGGTGCATTATTTGCAGCCGGGCGTCGGCCACTACGGCGTGTTCAATGGTTCGCGCTTCCGGGCCGAAATTGCGCCACGTATTTCCGACTTCGTCTTGTCGCATCGAGGTGCGCGCGTGAGCGTAGCGGATAGCCGTCCGGCGGCCTGACAACCGGCGCGGCGCGTCCGGCGTATTGCAGCCGTCCATTGCTGAATGGGCGCGGCGGGAACGGCGATGCCCCATCCGGTTTAATGTGGCAGTATTTCGCGCACGCTGATTCCCGGAAGATATGACTATGCCGCTGCGCGCGCTGCTTTATCGACCCCGGAGCGAACCGCAGGCGATCGATGTCGCTTTCGATCAGGCGGTTTACCTCGTGCGCGTACGCAGACACCGGCAGGCGCGCCGCTATACATTGCGCGTGCAATCGTCGACGCGCGAGATTGTGCTCACGATGCCGCTGCGCGGCAGCATGAGGGAGGCGCGTGCGTTTGCGCAGAAACATGGCGCCTGGATCGCGGCGCGGCTTCGCCGTCTGCCGCAGGCGGCGCCGTTCGTCGACGGGGCCGTCGTGCCTTTACGCGGGGTAAATCACCGCATCGTGCACCGGCGCGGTTCGCGCGGCACAGCCTGGCCGGAAGCCGGCAGCACCGGCGA
>DASUKT010000194.1:0-13008 GCA_036278575.1 Pseudolabrys sp.
AATGTGGCAGCAAGCCCTACAGAAATAAGCAGAAAACGCATAACAACCCCCCAGCCCCTAATACCTCTGACCTTATCATCTCAGGAGCGTGAGTCCCATATTACGGAATCCAGTATTGGGAATAATACACCAGAATCTGACGAGTGTGGCGAAAAGGCCACTTTAACTATTAGCGATTTTGCTACGAACGTCATCGAATTACTTAATAAAATAAGATACGGTTCAAGTATTACAGCCTTTTCCCTAGTTTAACGATCGCATAATGTGGCGAATACACGGGATATTTGAAATATGCCTTGTTTTTCTGGCTTCTGTCTCATTTGTCCACCGCCAAAAGTCCGGTCTCATAACATTGCGGCGCTCGATCAACGAGGCCGTATGATGTGGCTCGCTGGCCTGCGGGTAGGATACCTGGAATCCCTTCATCTTGCGGTAAGTCCGCGCGACAAGCGATTTCGCAACTCTAATCATGCCAAGCCATTCGTCCGCATGAGCTTCAGGTGATGCATCTCCAACAGCGGATTGTCGTCACCGGGGGATCCGGCTTCCTTGGGTCGCATCTATGTGAGCGACTGTTAGGTCAGGGGGCGGAGGTCATCTGCCTCGACAATTTCTTTACCGGGACGCGGCGCAATATCGAGCACCTCATCGGCGAGAAACGCTTCGAGTTGATCCGGCACGACGTGACGTTTCCGATCTATCTCGAGCTCGACCAGATCTACAATCTTGCTTGTCCGGCATCGCCCATTCATTACCAATACGATCCCGTGCAAACGACCAAGACGAGCGTGCACGGGGCGATCAACATGCTCGGCTTGGCGAAGCGAGTGCGCGCCAAGATTCTGCAAGCCTCGACGTCGGAGGTTTACGGCGACCCCGACGTACATCCGCAAACGGAGGAGTACTGGGGACGTGTGAATCCAATCGGGGTCCGCTCATGTTACGACGAGGGCAAACGTTGCGCCGAAACGCTTTTCTTCGATTATTGGCGGCAGCACAAATTGCGCATCAAAGTTGCGCGGATTTTCAATACCTATGGTCCGCGTATGCATCCGCATGATGGGCGAGTCGTCTCGAATTTCATCGTCCAGGCCCTGTTGGGCCGCGACATCACAATTTATGGCGATGGCTCGCAAACTCGATCGTTCTGTTACGTGGACGATCTGATCGATGGCCTCATTCGGTTGATGCAATCGCCTGATGATGTCACCGGCCCTGTCAATGTCGGCAATCCCGCGGAGTGCTCGATGCTGCAGCTTGGCACGCTTGTTCGAGAACTTGCCGGATCGAAGTCACGAATTGTGCATTGTCCTCTGCCCGCGGATGATCCTCGCCAACGGCAGCCTGACATCAGTCAGGCCAAAAGCTTGTTGGGTTGGGCTCCGACCACGCCGTTGAAAGAGGGTCTAGCCAAGACAATCCACTATTTTGAGCAGTTGTTACGCGAACCCGGCGTTATGCAGACGCTCGCGAATGACGCCCGAAAGACCAGCAGCGCGCGGCAGTAATCAAAGGTGCTGCATCGATTGCTAAGCTGAGTAGCCGCGCCGCCAGCCTCTGATTCGAGTCGAGGCCTCGGCACTAAGAGCGATTCCGGTAGACGCCCTTTGTCGCACTCCTCGCCCGCCCGAAAAGCCCGATTCCGGTCGCGCTGTTTTGCGCGCGTTGGTCTGCGGAAGACTACTACTCGATCTTAATATCGTTCTTGCGCACGACCGCGCCCCAGCGCGCGGACTCATCCCGCATGAAGGTAGCAAAATCCCGCGGCGAGTCGGGCTGCGGCACCGCGCCCTCCTTGGCGAAGTTGGTCTTGATGTCATCGGTTGAGAGAATCTTCGCCAGCGCGCCGTTGAGCCGCTGCAGGACCGGCTTGGGCAGGTTCGCTGGTCCTTCCAGGCCGTACCAGAGCGACACCTCCATGCCCTTGATTCCCAACTCGTCGAAAGTCGGCACATCCGGCACCACCGAATTGCGCACTGCGCTCGCCGCTGCGAGCGGACGGAGCTTACCTGCTTGAATCATGGCGAGAAGTGAGGGCACCGCGTCGAACATGATGTCCACACGGCCCGCTGCCATATCGACGACCGCCGGCCCGCTGCCGCGATAGGGCACGTGCAGCATTTTGGTGCCCGTGACGTCCTGGAAAAGCGCGCCGGCGAGATGCGGTGCACCGCCGTTGCCCGACGAGGCGAAGGTCAACGTGCGGGGATGGGCTTTGGCATAGGCAACCACCTCCTGCACTGATTTCTCCGGATGCTTGGTATTGATGGTCATAATGAGCGGCAGGCTAGCGACCAAGATAACGGGCGTGAAATCTTTCACCGGGTCATAGGGCAGGTGCGCATAGAGATGCGGGCCGATGCCGTGCGTGGTGATGGAGTTCAACAGCAGCGTGTAACCATCGGGCGCCGCTTTCGCCACGCTATCGGAGGCGATGATCCCGCTCGCGCCGGGGCGGTTGCTGATGACCACCGGCTGACCGAGCGCATCGGAGAGTTTGCTGCCAACAACACGGGCGATGAAGTCGGCGGCGCCGCCGGGCGGTACCGGCACCACCATCGTGATCGGGCGACTCGGGTAATTATCCGCGGCCTGTGCCGCCCCGAGCACGGTCAGCGCGCCAAGCGCCGCCACAGCCGCGCGCATAAAAAACGTTCTCATCATCCAAGCCCCCATCGTACATTCTTGCAGCTTGGAGCCTAGGTACTCGCTCCGCGCCGGGTCAACGCCGAAATACGCATACGAAGGTTACCGTTCATGCCGATCCGGCTCATGGAAAACTTCCGCGCAGTCTTCTATGCGCCTTACTACGCCACGATCGCGCTTGGCTTTTACAAGCGCGAGGGCGTCGACGTGCAGTTGCTTATCTCTGGCGCGCCCGGCGACGCGGTGCCGAAGCTGATCGACGGCGCCATCGAGCTGACCTGGGGCGGCCCGATGCGGGTGATGAAGGCCCATGACCAGGACCGCCATTCCCCGCTGGTCAACTTCTGCGAAGTGGTGTCGCGCGATCCCTTCTTTCTGATTGGGAAACGCACGCAAAAGCCGTTTCGCCTAGCCGATCTGGAGCACCTGCGGTTCGCTTCCGTCTCCGAGGTGCCCACACCCTGGATGTGCTTGCAGCAAGACCTGCGCGACCAGGGCATCGACCCTGGTCGATTATCGCGCTTGTCGGATCGCACCATGACCCTGAATTACAACGCCTTGCAGGCTAGCGACCTCGATGTAATGCAGGCATTCGAGCCGTTCGTTTCAATGGCCGAGCGGGATAGTGCGGGCGAAGTTCTCTATGCTGCGAGCACGCGCGGGCCTACCGCCTACACCGCTTTCATCGCCACCCGCGCGGCCTGCGCCGCCTACCGCGACGAGTTTGCGGCCATGACCCGCGCCACGGCCAGAATGTTGGCGTGGCTCTACAGCAATCCTCCGGAGGAACTGGCGCGGGCGGTGGCGAGATTTTTCCCCGACTTGCCGGCGGAAGCCCTCGTTGCGTCGCTGCGGCGCTACCGCGACGCTGGCCTGTGGTCGCGCGAGACGCGAATGAACCCACAAGGCTTCGCGCGGCTGGCGCAGAGCCTCCAGTCCGGCGGATTCATCGGGCGCGCCCCGGCCTATGATGAATGTGTCGAGCCGTTCCTCAACGACATCCGTCCCGGATCCTGAACCACACAAGTCAGAATTCGCGATTGTGCCGTCGCAGAGCAATCACGCTGCGCAGATCGCAACATTGCCTCGATCGAAAGTAGCGTGCAGTGAAGCGGTCAAAAAAGCAGAACAGCAAAGCCGCAGAGAGAGACACCGGCCAGTAGCACAGCCCACTCTGAGGGCTTCAACGCAAACAGCCGTCCTTCGCTCACCATGTATGCCATCATCGCAATTACTCGCAGCTGGACTGTTTCATGTGCGGGGCACGATAGCGGTTATGCACCGCAACGGCTGTAGCGCGCACGTCACATCGAACCGAATTTTGCGGACCATTCGGGCGGACGAGCAGAATGTTTTCAGCGGCCTCTGCATACCGCTACTGCAGCGGAGCCGGAATCACCTGCGATAGTCAGCGTAACATTCAATCGACAACCGATTTCCGGCGGCTGCGACACAATTTTCGCCTCCCCCGCCGGCGCTTCACACCAGCATCGGCATTTTTGCGACACCAAGCCAAATTCCTTGATTTGAGGTGTGGGTTCCCTGCTTACGTAAAAGCATTTTCTTGTTTTTTCCTGAGCAGAAATTGACCCTAAGTCATTGACTGCTGGCAGGTTCTCCGCGCTCGATCCTCGCGTTGCCGCGCCAAAAGGATATTTTCACTGCAGATTTTCAGGGAAACGCAAACAACCGGCTGTTAGGCACTGATTAACCATAACTATCCAGTATCTGGTCGTCCGCGCCGGATGAACGTCCTCCGGCCTTCGTGCAATCCGGGGGTTTTGCTGATGCACAAGCGTCGGCTGTACGTTGTTGTCGCCGCCTTCGTGTGCTTTTTTTTCGCCGGCGCCGCGTTCGCCGAAGACGGCGTTTCCTCAACCAGAATTCTGTTCGGGCAGGTTGCCGCGCTGAGCGGCCCCGCGAAAGATCTCGGGCAGGGCATGCGCGATGGCATTCTCGCGGCTTTTGAAGAAGCCAATCGCGCGGGCGGCGTTAATGGCCGCAAGCTTGAACTGAAATCAGTCGATGACGGCTACGAGCCCGAGAAAAGCATCGTGGCCACAAAAAAGATCATCGCGGAAGACAAGGTCTTCGCGCTCGTCGGCGCGGTCGGAACGCCGACCTCCAAAGCGTGCGAGCCGATCGCAACGGCGGCAAAGGTGCCGTTCATCGGTCCGTTCACGGGCGCCGAATTTCTTCGCAATCCCTACAATCGCGACGTGGTCAATATCCGCAGCTCCTATTTTCAGGAAACGGAAGCGTGGATCGACCATCTGACCAAGGATCTCGGCATCACCAGAATCGCCATTCTTTATCAGGATGACGCCTTCGGTCTTGCCGGGCTCGAAGGCGTGCAAAGAGCGATGGCGAAGCGCCATATGTCGCTCGTCTCCTCGGGGACATTCAAGCGCAACACGACGGCCGTCAAAACCGCTTTTCTCGATATCGAGAAGGGCAAGCCGCAGGCGATCGTGACAGTCGGCCCGTACAAGCCGATCGCGGTATTCGTTAAACTCGCGCATCGCATGCACGTCGACCCGGTTTTCGTGGCGATTTCCTTTGTCGGCTCGGTCTCTCTCGCCCAAGATCTCGGTCATGACGGCGCCGGTATGATCGTCAGCCAGGTCGTGCCTTTTCCGTGGGACAACTCGATTCCCGTCATCGCCGGATACCAGCGCGCGATCAAAGCGATGGACGCCAGCGCGGCGCCGAACTTCGTTTCGCTGGAAGGCTATTTGGTCGGCCGGCTGGTCGTCGAGGGCCTCAAGCGCATTCCCGGCGAGCCGTCGCGCGAAAAGCTCTTGGACGCGATTGCGCAATCGCCCATCGATCTCGGCGGCGTAAAATTCAGCTTCGGGCCCGGAAAAAACCAGGGATCGAACAATGTGTACTTTACGATTCTTCAGCCCGACGGCTCGTTCAGACCCGCGCAGACGCTGCTGAGGATCACCGGATAACAACATGCCTCGGGATTCGACATTCGGCGCCGCATCCACAGCGCTCAATCCGATCGGCCGCATTCTGAAAAACAAGGGCGGATGGTTTCCGACCATTCGCGCGAGGCTGTATTTGGCCTTTGGCTTTGTGGCTGCACTGACGATCGTCGGTTCACTTGTCGCTCTTTATGCGTTCACGGCCATAGGCAGCACAACGAACAGGATATTGTCTCGCAATTTCCCGGCGACTGTCGCGTCACTGCAGGCCGCCGAGGAAGCAAGCAGCCTGGTTTCGTCCGCCCCCCGGCTGATGGCAGCGCCGAACGACAAGGTTCGCGCGGACATCACCGCCAGCATCGATCAACAAGCCAATGAACTCAAAGAGAGAACCGAACGCCTGCGGGCGCTGGGCGTCGCCAAAGCGGGCGAAATTGATGCGGTGCGAATGGCGATGGTCAAGCGCCTTGCCGCACTCAACGAAGCGGTGACCGAACAGATCGAGATGTCCGGAAAACGGCGTCACATGGCCGCGGCAATCCGCCCGGCGCACGAAGCGGTGCTCGACGGCCTCGTTCCGGCGATCGACGATGCGTACTTCGACGTCATGACGATGAGCAAAAGCGATCCGACATTGAACGACCGCATCGAGTCGCTTCACCGCCTTTTGGAAATGGAATCTGAAACCAATCTGCTCGCCGGTCTTTTGACCGAGGCTTCGCTGGTCAGCGACGCGGCCCGCCTTGAGCCGCTGCGTGATCTTATCAATGCGGCCAGGCGGAAGATCGAGGCCGGTTTGGCGGCGGTCGCCGACCCCTCCCGACGCAAACACCTTGCCGCCCTTTACGGAAAGGTCGCAGCGATAGGAGCAGCGGACGGCATCGTCGCATTACGGCGCGGCGAGCTCAAAAGACAGCACGATGCTCAACTCGCGTTCGCCGCAGCGCAGACGGAAGCGGCAAAGCTTAAAGCCGCCGTCGACGGCCTGGTTACGGAGCAGGCGCGTATCGCACAGGTCAGCGCCGCGGACGCCACGCAACAGCTTCGGACCGGTGTAATTCTCCTGGTCGTTCTGGCGCTCACGGCAATTGCCGGCGCCTCACTGATCGCTTGGGCCTATGTCGGCCGTAATCTGAGCAGGCGGCTCAGCCTGCTGAGCGACGCCTTGCGCCGGATCGCCGGAGGCGATCTCAGTGTTGCGATCGAGGACGATCGTGGCGACGAGATCGCCGACATGGTTCGCGCGGTGCAAGTCTTTCGCAAGGCGTCGACGGAAGCCGCGACGGCCCGTCAGGTTGAGGTCGAGCAAGCAAGACTCTCCGACGTTCGCCGCTCGTCGATCGAGTCGTTGACGCAAAAATTTGAGAGCGCCGTCACCAATATCGTCGAGACGCTCGACAGCGCTTCGAAGGCGATGGACGTATCGGCGCGCGCGATGGCGCAAAGCGCAACAGATAATCAGGAACAGGCCGTAGGTGCCGCAGCCGCCGCCGAAGAGGCAACGGCAAATGTCGAAAATGTCGCAACCGCCGCGGAGGAGATCGCGCGTTCCATCGAGCATATTTCCGGCCGCGTATCGGAATCCGCAAACGTCGCGCGTCAGGCGGCCGGCGAGGCGCAGGCCGTCACGACGGCGGTTGAGCGATTGTCGGCAACGGTCGGCCAGATCGGCGATATCATCAAGCTGATCCGCACGATCGCAACGCAGACCAATCTGCTCGCGCTCAACGCCACCATCGAGGCCGCCCGCGCCGGCGAGGCGGGGCGCGGATTCGCTATCGTTGCGCAAGAGGTCAAGGGGCTTGCCACACGCACGGAAAAGGCCACGGGTGAAATTACGCGCCAGATCGAATTGATCGAAGAAACGACCGTCGGTTCGGTTCAAACGATGAAAGCGATCTCTTCGACGATAACCCGTCTCGACGACCTTGCCAGCGATGTGGCGGCAGCGATGCGGCAGCAGGATTCGGTGACCCAAAGCATTGCGCGCAACGTCAGCGCCATGGCTCAGGGCACGCGCGCCGTTTCAGCGAACGTTCACGAGGTCTCGCAATCCGCGGTCAAGACCGGCGAGGTCGCGCAAACCGTTCTTCAGGCGGCGGATGAATTGGGCGCTCAGTCAAACCTGCTCTGGAAGGAAGTGGAGCAGTTTTTGACTCATGTCCGCGTCGCGTAGAGCAAAATCCGATCAGATTAACCCGTCATTGCGAGCCCAACGGGTCCGGCCCGAAGTGGCCGGCTCGATGGCAGGCTCCGGCGAAGCAATCCAGAACGCCAGCAAAGACTGGATTGCTTCGTCGCTGCGCTCCTCGCAATGACGATTGATTCAACATGGTCGAATACCGCCCTAATGCCGACAATTAACGAGCGGATCGGTGGGCAAGCGCGCCGCGCACCAAGGCCGCATAAAGCCTTTCCGCGAGACCTTTCGGTTGTGCAAGGCCAAGGCGCTCAAGGCCATCGTTCTTTCCGGAAATGAGTGCGCCGCGTAAGGCGAGCGTTGCGAGTTGAACCGGCGACGACGTCTTCAGCTGTTGCAGCGCCGGGAGCAGGCGTTGCTCGGCTGCTGTGAAATCCGTGCCGAACGGGAAGGGGGCAAGCAGGCCGGCATCGCTGGCAGGCTGCAGGGCGCGCGCGACCGCGTCCGGCGTATTGTTGCGGGCGGCTTTCGGAATTTCGTACGAACGCTCGATTTTGCCGGCCTCTTTAGCCTGGGCAAGAAGCTGGTTCTGAAAACGAGAATCGGTGATCGCCAGCATTGCCGCAATCACGTCGCGGTCGCTTTTGCCGCGGATATCGGCGATGCCGTATTCGGTCACGATGATGTCGCGTAGATGGCGCGGAATGGTGACGTGGCCGTAGCGCCAGCGGATGTTCGATTCTGCCTTGCCTTTCACGGTGCGGGAGGCGCGTAGCATGATGAGCGCGCGCGCGCCGTCGAGCGCGAACGCCTGCGCGACGAAATTATACTGGCCGCCGACTCCGCTGACGATACGACCGTCGTCAAGCCCGTCCGAAATCACGTCGCCGAGCGCGGTCGTCATCATGGCGTCGTTGATGAAGCGTGCACTAACGCGCGCGCGGCGCTTGGCGTCCTCGCCGCCATAGAGCTGGTTGACGAAATCGATCGGCCGCATGCGGAATTTTTCGATCGTATCGCGCGGCATCTCGCGGAGAGATTTGTAGAACGCGCGCGAGCCGAGGAAAAATCCGCCATCGAGCACCGCGCCATCCACTTCACGTTTCAGCAACCCGGCGCGGAAGAGGTCGAGAAACCCTTCGACGAACATTTCCGAGCAGCCGTAAAGGCCCTGGTTGAACGGCGTGGTGTGAATGCCGTCGTTTTGCGTGGGGCGCGCCCGCAGCGACGCAAGCAACTTGCAGAAGTCCGCGTTGTTGCGGTGGCGCAGGATGAGGCTTTGCGTCACCGCGTCGCCGAGCGAGCCGATGCCGATTTGCAATGTGCCGCCATCGGGCACGAGGCTCGCGGCGTGCAGGCCGGCGGCATAGTCGGCAAGCGCAATCGGCTCGCGCGGCGGCGCGAACAGCGGAAAGTCTGCGGCAGAGCCGTCAAGCAGCAGATCGACCTCGCTCTCCGCAATCGCCGCATCGCCGCTCATGAACGGCAGTTCCGAATTGACCTGCCCCGCGAACACGAAATCCGTGCGGCTCTCGCGCCGCAACTTCAGCAAGTCGAGCGTGAGATCCGGATTGCAGCTCAGGCTGTAGGGGCGAGGCTCGTCGGCGCGATGCGCCACGAGCTGGCCGATGACATTGACCCCGCGGTCGAGGACATAACGGAGTGCATGCGTGTAGTTCGCCGAGATATAATGCTGCTGCGCATAGGGCGAATGCAGCCATTGCCCGGCGAGGAAGAAGAATTCGTTGATCTCGATATTCGGCGGCACCGTCCCGGCATGTGCGGCCGTCGCGTAATCGAGCGGCGGGTAGCCGGCGAACACGCGCTTGGCGAATGGCTCCAGAAACCGGCGCTCCAACTCCTGCTTCGCGCGCGGCGCCTCCAGTGTCAGCGCGGTGAAGATGGTGAGCCTGATCGAGCGGTCGGCAGCCGCCATTGCATAGAGCGCATTGACAATGTGATTGGCTTTGCCAAGGCCGAGCGGCAGCGCCAGCACGATTTTCTTGCCGACGCGCTCGACGATGGCGGCGGCAACCTGCGCGGCATCGTCATAACGCGCCGGGCCTCCGCCCGATCGGCTCATGTGAGGGTGTCCCAGCCGGCGTCAGGCTTGAAGCGCGCGCCGTATTTGGCTTCAAGCCGAGCCAGCGTGTCGCGCACGTCGCGCAATCCGCGCTTTCGCGCGTAATGCATCGGCCCGCCGCGGAACGGCGCAAAGCCGGTCGCAAAGATCATTGCGCCGTCGACGATCTCCTCGTCTGCCACGATGCCTTCGCGCAAGCAGGTCACGCAGACGTCGAGTATCGGCAAAATGAGGCGGTCGGTCGCGTCCGCCGCGGGCGTGGCCGCGTCGCCGCTCTTGACCGCGTGGCCGTCCTTCCAGTCGTAAAAGCCCTTGCCGGTCTTCTTGCCGAGCTCCCCCTTGGCGACCTTGTCCTTCAGCCATTGCGGCGCGTCCGGCATCTCGCGCTTTAAGTTGGCGCGCAGCATCTCCGCGACGTGCAGGCAAATATCGAGGCCGACCTGATCGGCCAATTCGATTGGCCCCATCGGCATGCCGAAGTCTTCCGCTGCCTTGTCGATCGTTTCTTTCCTGACACCCTGATCGAGCATCACCATCGCTTCGAGCAGGTAAGGCGTGAGCGCACGGTTGACCAGGAAGCCCGGCTCGCTTTTCACCGGCGCGGGGAGGCGATCGATGCGGCCAAGGAACGCGCGCGCGTCGCCCAGCACCTCGTCGGCCACCTTGTCGTGACTGACGATCTCGACCAGCTGCATGCGCGAGACCGGATTGAAGAAGTGGATGCCGACCAGCCGCTCCGGCCGCTTCAATCCTTCGCGCAATTGCTCGAGCGGAATGCTCGACGTGTTGGTGGCGAGGATTGCGTCCGGCTTCATTTTCGGCTCAAGACCGGCGTAGACCTTCTGCTTGAGATCGAGTCGTTCCGGCACCGCTTCGATGATGAGATCGGCGCTTGAAACCCCTTCACCCTTGAGGTCTGGAATGAGCCGGTCGAGCGCGTCGCGGACCTTTGCGCGGTCGCGGCGCCCGATCTTGCCGTAAAGCTCGGCCGCCCGCTTGATCGCGCCGGCAAGCGGCTCGGCCTTCATGTCCGCGAGGCTGACGGTGAAGCCGTGCCAGGCGCACCAGGCCGCGATATCGCCGCCCATTGCGCCGGCGCCGATCACGTGCACATGACGGCCTTCCCATTTGCCGCCGGCAAGGCTCTTGAGTTTGTTGCGCAGGAAGAACACGCGCACAAGATTTTGCGCGGTGTCGCCGACCAGCAGATTGGCGAATGAAGAAATCTCCGCCTTCTGCATGGCCGCGGCATTGCCGCCATGTTTCTCCCAAACGTCCACAAGCGCATAGGGCGCGGGATAGAACTTGCGCGGCGCGCGCTTTGCCGCTTCGCGCCGCATGCGCGAGGCAAGAAAGCTGCGTGCCGGCGCCGAATTCAGCAACCCAACCATCATTCCCGGCTTGTGCGATTTCAACGAACCGTCGACGGCGGCTTTCACCGCGCCGCGCACGTGGCGCTCTTGCGTGACGGCATCGACCAGCCCGAGCGATTTCGCGCGCCGGGCGCGCTCGGTCTTGCCGGTGAGCATCATCGTCATCGCCTGCACCGGATTGACGAGGCGTGTCGAGCGGACGGTGCCGCCGAGGCCGGGATGCAGGCCGAGCAAGACTTCCGGAAAGCCGAAGCTCGCATTGTCGATCGCGATGCGGCGGTCGCAGGCGAGGGCGACTTCGAGACCGCCGCCGAGACAATAACCGTGGACGACGGCGACGGTCGGCAACGGCAGGCGGTCGAGCCGGTCGAGCACGGCATGGCCGCGCGCGATGTTGTCCGCGATCTTGGCTGCATCCTTGCTGCCGATGAAATCGTTGATATCCGCGCCGGCAATGAAGCCGCTTTGCTTCGCGGAGCGGATCACGAGCCCGCGCGGCCGCTCTTTCTCGATTTTTTCCAGCGCGGCGTTCAGCTCGGAAAGGGTCTTCTCGGAGAGCGTATTGGCGCTCGCATCCTTCTTGTCGAACAGGAGCCATGCGATCCCATCCTCGTCGGTCCGCATTTTCCAGTGCGTCCACGAGCCGCCCTGATCGGCCTCCGCCGCAACGAAAGGTCCAAGCTCAAGATTGCGCTTGCCGAGAACGTCGAGAGCGGGTGTGTGTGTTTCGCGCATGGCCCGCCTCAAACCGCTTCGATGAGCATCGCACCGCCCTGGCCGCCGCCGATGCATTCGGTGGCAATGCCGCGCTTGAGGCCGAGACGCTTCATGGCATTGACGAGATGCAGCACGATGCGATTGCCACTCGCGCCGACCGGATGGCCGGTGCCGATGGCGCCGCCATCGACGTTCAACTTGTCGCGCGGAATGCGCCCGGCAGCGCCCGGGAGGCCAAGCGCCTTGCGGCAGAATTCCTCATCCTCCCACGCGGCGAGACAGCCAAGCACCTGCGCGGCGAAAGCTTCGTTCAACTCCCAGAGATCAACGTCATTCAGCCCGAGATTGTGCCGCTTCAGCAGCGGCGTCGAGCAGAACACGGGCCCCAGGCCCATCACGCTCGGATCGAGCGCGGCCCATTCGCTGTCGATGATCACCGCCTTCGGCGTGAGCTTGTGCCGCTCTACGGCGTCTTCGGAGGCGAGAATGACCCATGACGCGCCGTCGGTAATCTGCGACGAGTTGCCGGGCGTGACCTTGCCCCACGGTCGCTCGAAGGCGGGTTTGAGCTTCGCTAGAGAATCCGCCGTGCTGTCCGGCCGCACGCCATCATCATGATCGTAGACGGTGCCGTCGCGCGCGAAGGCCGGCTCCAGTTCGTTCCCGAGGTATCCTTCCTTTTGCGCGCGCGCCAGGCGTTGCTGACTTTCGGCCGCGTATTCATCGGCCTGTCGTCGCGTAATGTGAAAGAGATGGCCGACGAGCTCGGCGGTCTGCCCCATGTTCAGATCGGTGATCGGATCGGTAAGCCCGCGCTCCAGCCCGATGATCGGCGTCAGCATCGCCGGACGAAAGCCGAGCGCCGCGAGAAATTTGGTCCATGCATCGCGCGCGCTCATGAAGCGGGCAAACCACGCCACCGCGCGGCGGTTGAACACGAGCGGCGCGTGGCTCAGCGCCTCGGCGCCGCCGGCGAGGATCAGATCGGCCTGGCCGTTCTGGATGTAACGATAGGCGGTATCGATCGACTGCATGCCGGAGCCGCAATTGATCTGCATGGTGAAGGCAGTCATCGCCTCGCCCATGCCGAGCCGCAGCGCCGCGACGCGCGCCGGG
>DASUKT010000195.1:0-8282 GCA_036278575.1 Pseudolabrys sp.
GCTTCCGCCAGCGCGGTCTTCTCCACCACGCTCCACATCACTGGCTTCGAGCCACGGTAGAGAGTCCCGTTCGCCGCGAACTTCATCAGCTCGCGCGCGATCTGCGCTTCGGCCGGAAAGCTCATCGTCGTGTAGGGATGCGCCCAGTCGCCTTCGACGCCGAGGCGCTTGAATTCCTCGCGCTGCACGTTGAGCCAGTGCCCGGCATAGGCGCGGCATTCCTGCCGGAACGCGATCATCGCTTCCGGATTTTTCAAATCCGGCTTCGCCTTGCCTTTGGAACGATAATTCTCTTCCTCGATCTTCCACTCGATCGGCAGGCCGTGGCAGTCCCAGCCCGGCACGTAATTCGAATCGAAGCCGAGCATCTGCTGGCTGCGCGTCACCACGTCCTTGAGCACCTTGTTGAGCGCGGTGCCGATATGGATGTTGCCGTTCGCGTAAGGCGGGCCATCGTGCAGGATGAATTTGGCGCGGCCGTTGGCCGCCTCGCGCAGGCGCGCATACATGCCGAGCTTCGCCCAGCGCGCGAGGATTTCCGGCTCCTTCTGCGGCAAACCGGCGCGCATCGGGAAGTCCGTCTGCGGCAGGAAAAGCGTTTCGGAGTAGTCGCGCGCTGGCTTGTTCATGGATCGGGTTAGTACAGCGGCCATTCCCGGCAGGCAACGGCCCATGCCGGGAACCGGGACCGTGAGCGCGGCGTTTAAGGTGGCAGGCGATAGCGCGCTGGCGCGCATCGGGCAACGCTACGTCCGAACGCCGAAGCAGCTTCCCAGGAGGTGGAAAGTGGAATTCTTCCGCGTCCGGCGGAACGTCCGGGAAGGGCTCATCATCAGTGACCCGCGACCGATCCAAGACACGTCCGCCGCATGGGGTACGGCATCGCAGATCGCGACCATTGGCATATTCGTGTTGCTGGCGGGCGTCTGTCTTTACCTTTGCCGCCCTGTCGTCTTGCCCGCCACCGCCGCCGTCGTCATCGCCCTGACACTCGCGCCTTTAGTGCGCCGCGCGAAAATCAGTGGCGTGCCGCCATGGCTGAGCGCGATCGTTCTGGCGATCCTCATAATGGTGGTTCTCGGCGGCATCGCCACGCTCATCGCGGCGCCAGTGACTCAATGGATCGGCCGCGCGCCGCAAATCGGCGAGACGATCAGGCAGAAGCTGTATGTGCTCGATCAGCCGCTCAGCGCCTTAAAGGATTTGCAGAACGCCTTCACCGGCGGCAGCGGGAACGCGGTTGCCGTGCAAGAGTCGCAGTTAGGCATGGTGACGCCTGTGCTCGCCTTCGTTACGCCCGCCGTGGCCCAGCTTGTGATCTTTTTCGTCGCCCTGCTGTTTCTTCTTGCGAGCCAGGTCCAGATACGCCGCGACTTGCCCTCACTGTTTTCGGAGCGCGATACCAGACTGCGCGTCATCCGGATTTTCAACGATATCGGACACAATCTCGCGTCCTATCTGGCGATGGTGACGCTTATCAACATTTGCCTCGGCATTGTCGTTGCCGCGGGCGCGTGGGCGTATGGAATACCCAACCCGCTGCTCTTCGGCGTGCTCGCCGCGGTCTTGAATTACATCCCCTATATCGGGCCGGCTTGTGTCGTCATTATTCTGTTCGCCGTCGGGCTTGTTACTTTTCCCGACCTGTTGCACGCGCTGCTGCCGCCGGCGAGCTTCGTTGTGCTTACCACACTCGAAGGACAGGTCATTTCGCCAACCGTGCTCGGCAGTCGCCTGCCGCTCAGCCCGTTGGCGATCTTTCTGTCGCTTGTGTTCTGGGCCTGGCTGTGGGGACCGATCGGCGCCCTGCTCGCGGTACCGCTTGCGATCATCGGCCGGATCATTTTCCATCATCTTTTCCCGCCCGACGAGCCCGTCCTGCCCGGCTAGGGAACCAACCGTCTTCCTTGCGACTTATTTCGTGGAGGAAAACCCATTCGGTATGTTCGGAGCCCACCCATGACCACCAGCGCCGAAGGCGAGCGCGAATCCGTGCGCGACGCAGCACGCGACACAGCGCGAGAAGCAAGCAAGGACGCCAAAAAAGCCATGCGCGATTCGAGCAAAGCGGCGGCGGACGCTTCGCCGGATATTCAAGCGGATCTCGAAGAGCTGCGTGCCGATATCACGCGCCTGGCGCAGCAGCTCGGCATGGTCGTGACCACGCACGGCAGCCACGCCTGGAATCGCGCCAAGTCCAATGTCGAGGATGCGTTGGGTGACGCGGAGCGCCGCGCGCGCAAGGCCGGCGACGACCTGACGGCAACCATCAACGACTCGATCCAGGAACGTCCTTACACGACGCTGGCCATCGCGGCCGCGGTTGGCTTCTTCGCTCACGCAATCTGGCGACGGCGCTGAAAAGCACCGGAACGTCCATGCTCGAAGGCTGGCTGCGTCACGCGGAGCTGACGGCCAAATCAAAGGGCCTTATTCCCGCGCTCGCATTGTGGGGTATCGCCGCCGCGCTCGCGGCACTGGGCGCGCTGATATTCCTTAGCGTGGCCGGCTACGTCTGGTTCGCGCGGCAATACGACGACCTGATCGCGGCATTCATCCTCACGGGCATTTATGTTTTCCTTGCCATTGTCTTCCTGGTCGTGCTGGCGCTGGTACGCCGGCACACCATGCAACAGGCGCGCATCGAGCTCGCAGATCGGGCAAAGCATCCGGCGCTGTGGCAGGACCCACGCGTTCTGGCGGCTGGCGTGCAATTGGGCCGGATGATCGGATGGAAAAAAACGCTGCCGCTTGCGGCAATCGGGCTTTTGGCCGCCGGCATCGCGCGCGAATGGTCGAACCACGACGACGCGCCGGACAAGGACTAAGACGGAACGGTTCCGAGCACGGGAAAGGCATCGCCGGCACGCGCCAGCACATCGCGCGCGCGTAAGCAGTCGGCACCCATTGCGCGCTTGAGATCGTCGACCGAGGCAAACGTCTGCTCCGGCCTGATCCAGCCGATGAAAGCGACATCAAGGGCCTTGTCGTAAAGATCGTCATCGAAGTCGAACAGAAAAACTTCCAGCAACGGTGCGCCGTTGTCGAACATGGGGCGGCGGCCGAAGCTCGCTACGCCACCATAGCGCCGACCGGAAACCTGGACGCGCACGGCATAGACGCCATGCTTGAGCGCGCACGATGGATCAAGACGGAGGTTGGCAGTTGGAAAGCCGAGCGCACGGCCACGCTTCTCACCATGAATGACGTCGCCCGATACAAACCAGGGGGCGCCGAGCAATTCAGTTGCCTCCATAACTTCACCGGCCGCGAGCGCGTTGCGTACCGCCCCGGATGAAATCGGCCGGCCCTCGTCCTTGAGCGGCGGCACGATGTCGACGGCAAACCCGAATTGCGCGCCCTGCTTCGCCAGAAAATCCGGAGAACCGGCGCGTCCCTTGCCGAAATGAAAATCGAAGCCAATGGCAGCGCCGCCGATCCGGAAACGTTCATGCAATATCTGGCCGACAAATTCCTCTGCGGAGGTGCTCGCCAGCGCCGCATCGAATTGCATAATGATCGCGCCGTCGAGTCCCGTTCCGGCGAGCAGCCGCAACTTCGCGCGCTCATCACTGAGCTGAAAAACCGGCTCCTGCGGCCGGAAGAACAGCCGCGGGTGCGGCGCGAATGTCAGTGCCGCGGCTTTGCGGCCCAAGATTTTGGCCTGAGCCTGCGCGGCCGCAATGACCGCCCGATGCCCTCGGTGCACACCATCGAAATTGCCGATCGCCACGACGGCGCCAGTCAAGGCGCCGATGCCCGTCCCGTGCGCGGTCTCCCGCGCCACGACGAAGGATTTCGCCGGCTGATCGCTGTCGGTCATGGGTTGCTGCTTGAGGCGGATTGTCGATCCTTCACTGCCGCTTGCTCTCCGGTGCGTCAAGCCGCGCATCGGGAGGTTGTCATTCTTTAATCCCTTGTAAATAAAGTTTCAAATTAACCGGTTGTTCAAGTGCCGTTGCTAGCGTGCGACCCACTTCTTCGGGGCCCGTCACGGGTAAGGGGCACTATGTCGGTCAATTTGACGATGCCGGTTCTGGTGGTGGACGACTACACCACGATGATCCGCATCATTCGCAATTTGCTGCGCCAGCTCGGATTCGAAAATATCGACGATGCCGGCGACGGCTCGGCCGCGCTTGAGAAGATGCGTGCGCGGCACTACGGCCTCGTCATCTCCGACTGGAATATGGAGCCGATGACCGGCTACGACCTGCTCAAGGAAGTGCGCGCCGACCCGCAGCTCGCGCAGACACCGTTCATCATGGTCACCGCCGAGTCGAAAACCGAGAACGTCATCGCGGCGAAAAAAGCGGGCGTGTCGAATTACATCGTCAAGCCGTTCAACGCGCAGACCCTCAAGACCAAGATCGACGCGGTCTTTTCCGATCCGGCCTGAGGCGGACCAAGCGTCACCACGCAAGCCTGTGCATGATTGCTTTCGGGGTGCCGCCAGCCTCCGCAAGCGCGCCATGCAACGCGCTTAAATCGGGGCTTTCGCGCCGGCCGAAATCGTCGGCATGAATGCCCGATGTGACGAAAAGAAAATCGACACCGAAATCGTGGGCGCCGCGTAAATCGGTGCGCAGCGAATCCCCGATCGCCAGCATTCGGGCGAGCGGCGCCTTGCCGCCACGCGCGCGTTCCGCCATTGCCGCCGCCATGTCGTAGATCGGCCGGTACGGCTTGCCGGCGTAAAGCACCTCGCCGCCCATTCCGGCATAGAGGTCGGCCAGCGCTCCCGCGCAATAGACAAGCCGGGACCCGCGCTCCACCACCACGTCCGGGTTGCCGCACACCATGAAGAGATTGCGCGCGCGCAGGGTTTCGAGTTGCGCGCGGTAATCTTCGGGCATTTCGCTTTCGTCGTCGTTCAGCCCGGTGCAGACGACATAATCGGCGCGCTCAGGCGGGGCAAAAGTTACATCGAGGCCGGCGAAAACGGAACGATCGCGCTCCGGCCCGAGATGAAAAAGCGCTTGGCTCTTCCGCGCCAGAATGATGCTGCGCGTCACGTCACCTGACGAAACCATCGCGTCGAAAACGCCGCGTGGGACTTGCAGCCGGTCGAGCTGGCGGGCGACAACATCGCTCGGGCGTGGCGAATTGGTGACGAGAATGACCGTTCCGCCTGTGGCGCGAAAGCGCATCAGCGCATCGCAAGCGGCCGGAAAGGCCGCCACACCGTTGTGCACGACTCCCCATACGTCGCACAGCGCTACGTCATAGGCGGGCACTAGCGCGGCGAAATGCTCGGTCAAAGGCGGACGAATGGTGCTCATCGGCATGCCGAAACGCTTGCACCAATCGGCGCGACGATCAACGCGCGGCAACCTTTTCGCCGCGCATCACGAAGGCCGTCCGCGGGCGGGGCATGGGAACGGCAACAGTCGCAGGCGGCGCCGGCGCGGCATCGCTCGCCCGCTGCAGCGTCTCGGCCCGTATCGGCCGCGGTTGCGAGAACAGGAAGCCCTGGCCGAATCGCACGTCCTGATCGAGCAGGTCGACCACCATGGCCTCGGTCTCGATGCGCTCGGCGATAAGGTCGATGCCGGAGCGTGCGAGAAGGTCGGCGAGATCCGCCGGGTGAATGTCGCTTTGCGCGCCGGCTGCCCGGTCCAGCAAGAGCTTCGCCGGGACCTTGACCACACGGAACGAACGTTCGGCGAGTTCCTTGGGCGTTATGCGCAGGTCGGTCACGTGATCCATCGAAAAACGGAAGCCGCGATCGGCCAAAGCGGCAAGGCTTTCGTGCTCGATCGGGCCGAAGTTGCGGTAGGCGTGTTGCGTGAACTCGAGCATCAGCGTTGGCGCCAGCGCGCGATTGGCTTCCATGAACTCGAGGAATTGCTGGAAATAGGTGGAATCCGACAGCGTCGTGGTGTCGATGTTGCAGAACAAACCGACGTCGCGGTTTTTCAGTTGCAGGCGGCGCAAGACCTGCACACAACGGAAAACCAGCAGGTTATCGATCTTCGACATGGCGCCGGAGCTTTCGACATAGTCAATAAACTCGGCGGCTGGAACGATCTCACCATCGGCCGTGCGCAACCGGGACAATGCCTCGTAGTAACGCACCTTGCGCTGCGGAAGCGTGACGATCGGCTGCAAATAGAGATCGATGCGGTTTGTATCGACGGCGTCGCCGATCATCGAGACGATGCTTTCCCGGCTCATGCCGCGGAAGTGCCCGGCAGGCTCGGCGACGCTGCTTTCAGCGATGCCGGATTCGTTGCCATTGACCACAGGCGTATCGACAACCTCCTGCGCGACGGCAGGATTTTCCAGACGCGGTGCTGCAACCGGCGGAGCGGGAAAGGCCGCCATCGCTTCCGCGCGATTGTTCAGCTCCGTTTCGTGCGCGGCCACAGTCTGGGCAAGTTGGTTCACCAAAATGCCCAACTCATCGAGTTCAACCGCCAGGGGGTCCATCACGATTTGAGGTTCGCCCTCTGTGGAGGCAACGGCACGAGACTCGACGGCATCGAGGCGGCGGCCCAGTTCGTCGATGCGGCGGCCGAGTTCGATCGTGGCGCGCGATAGCGCCGTCGTCCTCTCTGTATCGTCGCGGCTGTCCCCTCTGTGGGTGATGATCTTGTAAAGCGCCATCGCCAACAATGCGGCAACAGTCACAAATATCGACGCCAGACCGTTGACTCCCGCGCCAAGGTAGAGCCCGGCTCCCAGGGAGCCCGCAATGAGCACCATGCAAACTGCGATAAACATGGCGCTGATGCGCAACATGGGGCATTCCCTGCCGTGGTTCGGTGATTCGCGTTGCCGACAACAATGTTCCTGAGCCCGCGTGTCCGCGCAACCTCGAAGTCCTGCTATGCTGAGAGCGGCGGCGGCTTTTTGCGCAGAACTTTCAAGGCTTCGAAACCCGAATGGCCGGCTTGAGCCGTTTCCCCCTTCTGCGCGCCATCGCTGCCTACCCCGGCCGCACTTTTGCAGCGTTCGTCATCCTGCATACGCTCGTTTGGACGGCGTTGCCGACGCTGCTTTACGCAAATCTCCCGCTGGATCTGATCGAGGCGCTGATCTACGGGCGCGAGTGGCAGCTCGGCTACGATAAGCTGCCGCCCCTGCCCTGGTGGCTCGTCGAGATCGCCTATCGCCTGATCGGACACGACTTTGCGTATTACCTCCTGGCGCAAGTCGCGGTGACCGCCGCATTCGCGTTTGTTTGGGCCACTGCACGGACATTGGTCGGCCCGATTTGGGCGCTTGCCGCGGTGCTCGTCATCGACGGGCTGCATTACTTCAACTACACCGCGGTGAAGTTCAATCACGACGTCATTCAACTGCCGTTTTGGGCGCTTGCCGGCTTCGCCTTTCATCGCGCGCTGCGTGAAGGGCGGACGAAATATTGGCTCCTGCTCGGAATCGCGATCGGCATGTCGCTGTGGGCGAAGTATTTCGTCGTCGTGCTGGTGGCGCCGATGGTCGTGTTCGCTCTCGTCGACCGGGAGGCGCGCAAAGTGCTCGCCACGCCAGGCCCCTACATTGCGGCAGCGGCGGCGCTGATCGTGATGGCGCCGCATCTGGTGTGGCTGGTGAAGAATGATTTTCTGCCTTTCGCCTACGCGGAGCATCGTGCAGTGCCGTCGCGCGGATTGATCGACCACGTCTGGCATCCGCTGCAATTCGCAATCGGACAGCTATTTTTCTTGCTTCCGGCGCTCGTAATCGCGCTGCCGCTCTTCACGCCTGTCCGCACGGCGGAACCGCCGGTGGCAATTCAGGCGGACGCTTTCGATCGCCGCATTGTGACGTGGCTTGCCTTCGGTCCACCGGCGACGGTTCTTGCGATGGCTGCGGTGAGCGGCCGCGGCACGATCGCCATGTGGGGTTATCCGCTGTGGCTGTTTCTCGGGCTTTGGCTCGTTCTGATCGCGCGCACTTCGCTCAATGGCGAGCGTTTTGCCCGCATCGTCATTACCTGGGCCATCGTCTTCTGCGTCCTCGCGCTCGCATTCATCGCAAATTACACCGGCATGCAGCAGCTCGATCATCGCTATCGCGCCGAGTTTTTCCCCGGCAGCGCGCTCGCCAGCGAAATAAGTGACCGCTACCGCGCCGCCACGGGCAGGCCGATCGCTTACGTCATCAGCGAGATGTATGTCGGCGGCAATATTGAACACTACGCGGCATCGCATCCACGTGTATTGATCGACGGCAAGCCACAGCGCGCGCCGTGGATTTCACTCGACGATCTGCGCAAACGCGGCGCCGTGGTGGTGTGGGTCGGCGGCGACCTGCACAAGATGCCGGCCGAATTT
>DASUKT010000196.1:0-3202 GCA_036278575.1 Pseudolabrys sp.
CGGCCTCATCGCGGTGCATTATCTCGCCGTGCCGCTCGGCGTGTGGTGGTCGTACGGCATCGGGCTTTGCATCGGCATTGCATGGAATGGAATGCTGTGGGTGCTGCGCCAGTGGCGCAGCCGCGCTAGCGCACCAGGCCCTCTTCACGCGCCTTGATCTGGATCGCCAGATAGCGCGAGAAAATCCGGCATTGAGCGAGACTGCCGGCTGTGAACCAGAGCCCCGGTTGCGCGGTCGGCTTCCACATGTTGCGCAATTCGCCGCCTTCATCGAAATTCCACACGGGGCCGATCTTGTCGGCGACTGTGTCGCCGAGATACGTGCGCACCGTGTCTTGCTGGTTCTTGTAGCCAGTCGCCACCACGAGGAGGTCGGCTGGAGCGATGCGGCCGTCGCGCAGCCGCGCGCCTTCGGCGACGAAGGTTTCAATATCGGCGTATTGCAGCAAGCCGATCTCGCCTTTGACAATGAGATCGGAACAGCCGACGTTGAAGTAATAGCCGCCGCCGCGGCGCAGATACATCATCTGGAAGCCGGTATAGTCCTCGCCGAAGTGGAGGCGAAAGCCACGTGCGGCGAGTGCGTCCAGCAGCGGCTTGTCGATCTCGCGGCTCCTGGCGGTCGAAAGCTGATACGAGCGCTGAAGCACGAGATAGGGAAACGAGGTTGCGAGCAGATCGCAATCGTCGAACGGAATTCCTTCCGAGTAGATGGCATATACACTCTGCGCTTCCGGCAGGCTCACGACGTAAGTCTTGCTGCGCTGGATGAGCGTCACGTGCGCGCCGTGCGCGTGCAGCTCCTGCGCAACGTCATGCGCGCTGGTGCCGGTGCCGAGCACCAGTGCGTTGTGGCCGCGCCACTCTTCCGCATTTTTGAAATCGCCGGAATGCACTTTGACGCCGCGGAAGCTGTCGAGGCCCGGCACATCTTTGGGATACGTGGGAATGCTGCTGACGCCGGTCGCGAACACGAGATGGCGCGGCCGCATGATACGCTCACTGCCATCCTTGTGCCGCAGCGTGACTTGCCAGCATTTGTTCGCTTCGTCGTAACTGCCGGCGACAAGCTCGGTGCCGGTCCAGAAATTCAGCTCCATCGCCTCGACATAAGCTTCGAACCAGTTTGCCAGCTTGTCTTTCGGGATATAGACCGGAAAGGTCGGCGGAAACGGCATGTAGGGTAGGTGATTGACGTGCACCTCGTTGTGCAGCGTCAGCGAGTGGTAGCGCTTGCGCCAGTTGTCGCCGATGCGCTCGTGCCGGTCGACGATCAGGGTGTCGACGCCGAGCCGATGCAGGCGCGCGCCGATCGAAAGACCGGCCTGTCCACCGCCGACCACGATCACGGCGGGATCGCGGTCACTGTACGCGCGCGCCTCGTTGAGACGGTCGAGCCAATTCGCCACGCCGAAGTCGCGCGTGCCGGATTCTTCCTCCGTACGGCGCGGCGGAAATTCTTCGAAGCCTTTCAACTCATGCAAGTTTGTATTCAGTGTCCATGCGCGCAAGTGTGCCGGCTCTTCCGGGTCGGGCACCAGCCGCAAGACGCCGTTGGCGGCGCCGAAGGCCGTGTCGAATGCAAACAGCGTCTCGATGCACTCGGTGCCCGCGCGCGAAACCCAACGTGGCGGCGTGCGCTCGCGCGGAATACGGAAATTGCTTGGGTACGTGCGCGGAACCATCGCCTGCAGCGTTGCTGCAATCGCCGGCCGGCCACTTGCCGTCTCGATGTTCCAGGTAAACGCCAGAACGTCGCGCCATAGACCTTTCGGCAGGAACAAATCCGTCGCTGCGGCTGTATTTTGCGAGCGCAAAGCGCGCCCGAATGCCTCGATCCAACTTTGCGCTTCGAGCTGCGCAGGGCGTTTACGATCCACCACGTTCATCATGGGCCGATGATAGCGCGAGGCCGTATCGAACGCTATTTCGCGAGTTTTGCTTTCAGCGCGTAAAGCGCTTCCATTGCTTCGCGCGGTGACATGTCATCCGGGCTGAGTGCCGCAAGTGCACTCGTCACCAGCGCGAGCGGATCGTTTTCGGTGGCAACGGGTCGCGTGCTTGCGGCAAACAGCGGCAGGTCCTCGAAACCTTTCGCCGTCGCGCGATCCTCGGCTTCCAGATTGGCGAGCACCATCCTGGCCCGCTCGATCACGCTCGGCGGCAAGCCGGCGAGTTTCGCCACCTGAATGCCATAGGAACGGTCGGCAGCGCCGTCGATGACCTCATGCAGGAACACGACGTCACCATGCCATTCCTTTACGCGCACGGTCGCGTTGTGCAGGCGTGGCAGCCGGGCGGAAAGCGCGGTCAGTTCGTGGAAGTGCGTGGCAAACAGCGCGCGGCAGCGATTCACGTCGTGCAAATGCTCGACCGACGCCCAGGCGATCGACAGGCCGTCGAACGTGGCCGTACCGCGGCCGATCTCGTCGAGAATAACCAGCGAGCGCTCGCCCGCCTGATTGAGGATTGCGGCGGTCTCCACCATCTCGACCATGAACGTGGAACGCCCGCGGGCGAGATCGTCCGCGGCGCCGACGCGCGAGAACAGCCGATCGACCACACCGATTTGAGCGCGCCTGGCCGGAACGAAGCTGCCCATTTGTGCAAGAATGGCGATCAGCGCGTTTTGCCGCAGGAACGTCGACTTGCCGGCCATGTTCGGTCCGGTGATCAACCAGATGCGGCCGGCCCCCTCCTTTTCCTCCCCCGCTTGCGGGGGAGGGTAGGGAGAGGGAGGCGCGGACAGATCGCAACTGTTGGCGACGAACGGCGTGCCGTCGCGCGCCAATACCTGCTCGACAACCGGATGGCGGCCGCCTTCTATGGCGAATTGCAAGCTGTCGTCGATCTTGGGGCGCACATAGTCTCGCTCGGCGGCAAGATGCGCCAGCGCGCTCGACACATCGAGAACCGCCAGCGCCTCGGCGCAAAGCTTGATTTCCGTTGCCTGCGCGAGCACCGCGGCGGTCAGCCGATCGAACGTGTCGAGTTCCAGTCCGAGCGCGCGATCGGCCGCGCTGGCGATTTTCGCTTCCAGTTCTCCGAGCGCGGTCGTGGTGAAGCGCACCTGGCCGGCGAGTGTCTGCCGATGGATGAAGGTGGCATTGAGCGGTGCGGACATGAACTTGTCGCCGTGCTGCGCCGTCACCTCGACAAAATAGCCGAGCACGTTGTTGTGCCGGATTTTAAGCGTGCGGAT
>DASUKT010000197.1:0-3368 GCA_036278575.1 Pseudolabrys sp.
GGCGGCTTAGGGACGCCCGCGCGACACGCGCTCGATCTCGGCGCGCACGATTCGCTCGACCATGCCGGGCAAATTATCGTCGAGCCACGACTTGAGCATCGGCCGCAGCATTTCCTTCACGATGTCGTCGAGCGTGCGCGCGTTCTGCGCCAGGACGGTGTGCGCGAGGGAATTGAATGCCGAATCCACCGCCGCGCGCGCATTGTTCGACAGCAACGCCGGGTCCGGCGCAACCGGCGCCGACTGTGCCGGACGGTGCAGGGCCTCGTCCTCCTGAAGAGGACGCACAGGCTGCGGCAATTCCGCAAATACGACGTCCGATTGACCATCGATGGTACGAAAATCGGCAGCTGGACTCGCGGTTGCCGTCATCGATTCCGTCAGATCGAATACGTCCGCCGGTGCAGCGGACGGGGGCTGCTCGGCTTTCGCTGGCCCTTCAAGGTCGGCAAGCATGGCATCGATGTCGTCCTGGTTGTTGTCCGCAGAAGCCGGCGCGGGCGCGGGCGGCGGCGGCACCGGAGTCGGCCGCGGGGCTGCCGCCTGAACCGGCACGTCCTGCTCGATGGGCTTGGCGGATTTGCTGGCATCGTCGTCGGCAATGATGCGCCGGATGGAGGCTAGAATTTCCTCCATTGAAGGCTCTTCTGCCTTTGCCGCTTGGCTCATGCACGCATTCCCGTAGTCACGTAGGTCTGTCTGCCGAGGCAAGGCAGAATCACACGAATCGGCCTTTTGGCAAGTTTATACGTCAGCGGTATCGCTGTGGCAGATTGCATCGCTGCCATCCACGATTTGTGACGACAAATAGCCGCAACGTCACAGAGTTTTATCAGCGTCCGTCAGGCGTCCGCACGCCGGCCCAGCTATCGCGGACCTGATGGTAATGCACCCGCGCGTCATAGACGGGGACTCGCAGCCCAAGCACCTGCGGCGAAAGACGGCCGACGGCCGCGAGGAGCGTGTACGACGCCACGACGCGGTCATGCTGCGCGGTCACCACGGCGACGCGGGCGTTCACCAGGGTCTGTTGCGCGTTGAGAACGTCGAGCGTCGTGCGCTGGCCGACGCGCGCCTCTTCGCGCACACCGTTGAGCGCGATCTCGGCCGCTTGCACCTGGGCTTGCGTGGCCTCGATGTTCGCCTTGGTCGCCTCGAGCTGCCCCCATGCCTGGACCACGCTTTGGCGGGCGGCATCGCGCGCGGTGTCGAAGTCGATTCGCCTCTGTCCCAAAGTCTCCTTGGCCTGACGAATGACCGAGTATTCCGCACCGCCCTGATAAATCGGAACGGTCAGTTGCCCAACGAGCGATGCGCTGAAGCTTTGAATCGTGTTGAGGCTGCCGGGCGGAAACCAGTTTTTCTGCAAATTGCCCTGAAGTGAGAGGTTCGGATAAAGTGCTCCCTCGGCAACCTTAACCTGGAGCTCCGCTACATCGACGTTGTATTGCGCTGTGGTGACAGCGGGATTTTGCGCCGTGCCCGAAGCAATCGACTGATTGAGCGAGTGCGGCGAGAATCGATCGACCGGCGAGCCCGGAGCCAAATGGCCGGGATTGACGCCGATCACCTGCCGATAAGTCGCGACGGATGCCTTGTACGTCGCTTCGGCGCCCAAAACCTGCGAACGCCCTGCAGCAAGACTCGATTCGGCTTGCGCCACGTCCGTCCGCGTCACTTCGCCGACGTTGAAGCGGTCGCGCGTTTGCCGCAGCTGTTCCTGAAGCACTTCGACGTTGCGCCGCTGCAAATCGAGAATGGCGCTGTCGCGCAGTAAATTCATGTAGGCGGTGACCGCATTGAGCAGGACCGTCTGCACGGTGTTCCGCAACGTCTCGCGTGCGGCAAAAACCGCGCTTTCGGCTTGCCGGGTGCGGTTTCCGGTCTGAAATCCATCGAACAGCGTCTGTGTTGCGGTCAATCCGGTCCCGAACGTACCCACGGCACCGCTTTGGGTGACGTAGACCGGTCCCGAACCGGCCGGAAGGCCGGAACTGGCGCCGCTCAGTTTCGTCAGGCTTGAAAGCGATTGCTCTCCGCCCGAAGCAGTGACGCTGACGCGAGGACGATAGCCCGATAGCGCCTGTGGAACGCCCTCATCGGTTGCTCGCACCGCAGCACGTTGCGAATTCAGTTGCGGATTGTTCTGGTAGGCCTGAATGAGCGCCGATGCGAGGGAATCGGCGTGAGCCGGAGCCAAAAAGGTGGTGGAATTTGCGACGGCCATCGCAAATCCGCCTGCCCAGCCAGCCCACCGCATAGGCAATTTCCCCCCAGCCGACCATCTGCCACCCCCATCTTACTGAGGTGACACGGCAAATCACATGGCGGCAGCATAAAGCCGGCGCGGAGACGTTAAAACCTCCCCCTATCCCCTTCCCCACAATAAAAGGTAACCGCGGCTATAGGGCAACAGATGGCGGAATGTCGGTTAAAATGCGAAGGCCGGCTGCTTGCTGAACCCTGGCAAAACGGCAGCGCGCGCGTCAAAAATGGGGCGGACGCCGATCCCGTCGTCGCTTTTTCGGTACAGTGTTGCTTTTGCGCCCGGGCCCCCTCCAAGGACGCAGAGTAACCTGCCGCCGTCGGCCAGCTGCCCCAAAAGGGCATCCGGATCGACTTCGGTTGCGCCTCCCAGCAGAATCGCGTCGTAAGGCGCCCCCGGCGGCCAGCCGGCTTTCAAATCCCCGGCAACCACCTGCACATTTCCCGCCCCGCGCAAGGATTCGGTTGCTCGCCGCGCCAGGTCGCTATCCTGTTCGAGCGCAACGACCTCACCGGCAATCTGGGCCAGAATGGCCGACGAATAACCGGTCGCACATCCGGCATCGAGCACGCGGTCGGTTGCTTTCAGTTCGGCCGCCTGAATCAGTTTCCCGAGCACCATGGGCTTCAGCAGCTTGCGCGCGCCGCCTTTTCCCGCGCCGACCGGCAGATCGAGATCGACATAGGCAAGCCCCGCAGATTCGGCGGGAACGAAGCGTTCTCGCGGGACTTCGAGCATCGCGGTGATCACACGCAGGTCGGTAACGTCGGCGGTACGAACTTGTCCGTCCACCATCATGCGGCGCGCGGCTTCGAAGTCGGTCATCATTTCCTTGCAGGGAAGTTGCAGACTGGCCGCGTTTTGGGACAACACCGGCCGAAAAGCAAGCATTGGGAGTGAGTTGAAGCAAGCGATTCCCTCATATATAGCGTTGGGCGCGTGGGCGCGCGCAAAGACACCGGAATGGCCACGTGGCGGAGTGGTGACGCAGCGGACTGCAAATCCGTGCACGCCGGTTCGATTCCGGCCGTGGCCTCCAGCCTTCGCTCCTTCGGAGCTTCGGCTCGGCAAGCCGGTTTGTACGAAGGCTGCCGCGCCGAAG
>DASUKT010000198.1:0-5885 GCA_036278575.1 Pseudolabrys sp.
TCGCGCGGTCCGATACCGGCGGGTGCAAAGCCGCGCACGAGGTTCGGGCCCATCTGGAAATGATCGAGCGCGCGCAGGTCCTTGCCGCCCCAGCTTTCGATGTTGCCGCCCTGCAGATGGATGAGGCTTACGACATCCGGCAGCACTTCGTAATAATTCCTGACGTCGCCGGTCGTGCGGATAAAGTTCACGTCGCCGCCGACGCCGGCGAAGTCCTGACTCAATTCGGCATAAAGACCGTTGGTCGGATTCTTGTTGTTGTCCAGCGTGTTGTAGGCGAGCGTATAGCCGACGAGTGACGTGAGTGTCGCCCCCTGTGAAAGCTCGATACGGATCGGCAGGGACGCTTCGCCGTCGGTGTAGCAAGAGTCGCTTGGTAGGACGCCCGGGCCAATGCCAGCTCTGAACTGCTGTGCTGCTGTAGAGTTGACACAGTCATTCAAAACATCCGGCAGCTTGATTTCCTGCCGGTAGATCGAATAGCGCGGCTGGATCGACAGCTCTTCACTGAGCGCAAGCCCGAGCTTGAACGTCGCGCCGACGGTGTTCGTGTCGTACGACAGGAAGTCGTTCGCCAGCGTCTGCTTCCAGAAGAGATCGACGCCGCCAGCCATGCGGTAGCCGAACAGATACGGCTCGACATAGGAAAGCTGCACGCCACGCGCGAACTGGCCATACTGCACTGCCACGCGGCCGAGTTGCCCGCGACCAAACAAGTTGCGGTCGGTGACGCTGACTTCGGCGAGGAAGCCGTCGGACGTCGAATAGCCGCCGCCGATTGAGAATTCGCCGGTCGGCATTTCCTCGACGTTGACGTTGACGACGACACGGTCCGGTGCAGAACCCGGCTCGGTGGTGATTTTGACCGTCTTGAAAAAGTTGAGATTCTTGAGCCGGCGCTCGGCGCGGTTGATCAGCGCCTGATTGTAGGCGTCGCCTTCCGCAATATCGAATTCGCGCCGGATCACGTAATCGCGCGTGCGCGTATTGCCGCGAATATTGATGCGCTCAATGTACGCGCGCACGCCTTCTTCAATGACGAAGGTGAGATTGATCAGCCGCTTTTCGGTATTGCGTTCGCCGCGCGGATGAACGGTGGCAAAGGCGTAACCGCGCTTCGCCGCTTCGATCGTCATCCCCTCGACGGATTTCTCAACCAGATCGGCATTGTAAATGTTACCCGAATTCAAGCGGATTCTCGAACGCAGGACATTCGGGTTGATGCTCTGCACGCTCGAAATGACGTTGACTGTGCCGACGTGATAGAGCGGCCCCTCATCAATCGTATAAGTGATGACGAAGCCTTTTTTGCCCGGGTCGTACACGCCGACGGCCGAGACGATGCGAACGTCCGCGTAGCCATGGCTGAGATAAAACTTTCGCAGCAGGTCGCGATCGGCTTCGATGCGGTCGGGGTCGTAGATATCGGTGGTTTGCAGGAAGCTCAGCCAGTTGCTCTGGCTGGTCTTGATGACGTCTTTCAGGCGACCCGACGAATAAGCGTGATTGCCGACAAAGATGATGTCTTTAACGCCGGTCTTCGGGCCTTCCTTGATTTCGAAGACGAGGTTGACGCGATTGTTCGGCAGCTCGATTTCCTTCGGCACCACCGTCACGTCATAGCGGCCGCTGCGGTGGTAGATTTCGACGATGCGCTGAACGTCCGCCTGTACCGTGGCGCGTGACAACGTGCCGCGCGGCTTCGATTGCACTTCCGCCGTCAGCTGCTCGTCCTTGGCTTTTTTGTTGCCTTCGAAGGCGACCTTGTTGATGACGGGATTTTCTACCACCGTCACGACCACGCGGCCGTTGGCGTGGCCAATGCGGACATCCGAGAACAGGCCGGTCGCGTAGAGCGCCTTCAGGCCTTCGTCGAGAGCCGCGGCATCAAGCCTGCCGCCCGGGCCGGGCTTGAAATACGAGCGGACGGTATCCGCCTCCACCCGCCGGTTACCCTCGACAACAATCGAACTAACCGTCTGCGCGACCGCAACATCTGCGGACGTAACCGCTACGGCAACTGCCCCGAAAAGAAGGCCCCCGAGGACGACACCGCAGAGCGCCAGTCCTCGCGCCATCCGCATTCCAAGTCCCATGCGCTGCGCGCCTCTTGTCCCTCGGCCGCCCCCACTGCGGATTTTACCGGCATTGGGCGATCACGGCAGTTTGTACAGCGTTTTCTCCGTGCTGCAAACGAAACTGCCGGTGGGTTTCCCCTTTACCCTCAAAAAGTTGCTCAACGGCAACGATCAGGACGTGGCGAGATGCAGGATGTCGTTAAACGTCGCGAATATCATCAACATAACGACGATGGCGAGGCCGATGCGGAATCCGACCTCCTGGGCGCGTTCGGACAGTGGCCGGCCGCGCGCGGCCTCAATTCCGTAGAACAAAAGGTGACCCCCGTCCAAAAGGGGAATCGGGAAGAGATTCAAGAGACCGATGGAGACCGAAAGGATGGCCGCCAGGTGAATCAGGGCGACAAAGCCGGCGGAGGCGACCTGGCCGGAAACCTGCGCGATGCGAATCGGTCCGCCGAGCTGGTCGGCGGCCTCACGGCCCGCAAAGACGCCGCCGATGTAGGAAAGCGTCCGGTCGATAACGAACCACGTCTCCTGCGCGCCCAAACCAACGGCGTAAAGCGGATTGACCCGTTCGGTTTTCACGTCGCCCGGCGCCATCGAGCGGCTGATGCCGAGCACGCCGAGTCGATGGGCGTTGCCGAAATTGTCCTTGAGCTCCTTGAGCGCCGGTGTGGCCGTAAGCGTCACATCCTTTCCACCGCGCTCAACCTCGATTTTCAGTGTCTCGCCCGCACTGGTGCTGACGATCCGCTGCATGTCGCCGAAGCTTGAAATCTTGTCGCCGTCGATGGCGAGCACCAGATCGCCCGGCTTGAAGCCGGCGGCCGCTGCAGGGCTGTTTGGCTGAACGGTATCGACTCGCGCTGTGGCCGTCTGCTTCCCATACAGCGCAAAGATCCCGGCAAAGATAACGATCGCCAGAATGAAATTTGCAATCGGTCCTGCGGCGACAACGGCGGCACGCGCCGCAACGGGCTTGTAGATAAAGCTTTCGCCCTTTTCCTTTTCCGTCATGCCCGCGACCGCCTCGCGATCGGGAACGCTGGCGGCGTTGTCGTCTCCGAAGAATTTGACGTATCCACCCAAAGGGATCGCCGCCACTTTCCAGCGCGTGCCATGCCGATCGTAGAAGCCGAAAAGCTCCGGTCCAAAGCCGATGGAAAACGCCATCACCCGGACACCGCACAGCCGCGCAATCAGGAAGTGACCAAATTCGTGGAAGAAAACAACGATCGTCAGAACGAACAGGAAAGGCACCACATAGCCGACAAACCCGTGGCCGATGGCGCCGAGTTCCCTCACAACATCAAAATGCATCGGAACCTCTTTGGCGCCCCGCGCGGCGCTACGACGGTAAAGAGATTATTAAGATGCCTTTACGGCGATTTGGGGCAAGAGGTCACGGGCTAAAGATTTGGCAATATGGTCAACGGCCATGGCGTCCTCGATGGTCGCCGGCTCTGATGTGACGCCCTGGCGGGCTGCCGCCTCAAGCGTTGCCTCAACCAGCGCCGCAATCCCGGTGAATCCGATTTTTCCTGCAATAAATTCGCTGACCGCAATTTCGTCTGCCGCATTCAAGACCGTTGGGGCGGCGCCACCGGCTTCCAGGGCCGACCGGGCCAATCCCAACGCGGGAAATCGGACAATGTCAGGTGCTTCGAATGTCAATTGAGCAACCTGCGCGAGGTCGAGGCGCGGTGTCGCATCCGTCATGCGCTTTGGCCATCCCAAGCAATATGAGATGGGGACCCGCATGTCGGTTGCCCCCAATTGGGCAACGAGCGAGCCATCGCGATATTCCACTATGCCGTGTACGACCGACTGCGGATGGACGAGCACATCGATCTGGCCGGGCGGAAACGAAAACAAGTGATGTGCTTCAATGAGTTCCAAGCCTTTGTTCATCAGGCTTGCCGAATCGACGGTCACTTTCGGTCCCATCGACCAGTTGGGATGTCGGAGAGCCTGTTCCGGCGTTGCCGCCTGGATCGCCTCACGCGACCAGGTTCGGAACGGTCCGCCCGATGCAGTCAGGATAATCCGGCTCACTTCATCCCGCGCGCCCGCGCTGAGCGCCTGAAAAATTGCATTGTGTTCCGAATCGACGGGCAGAACGGTGGCTCCCACCGTTGCGGCCCGACGCATGAACAAGGCGCCGGCGCAAACGAGACATTCTTTGTTGGCCAGCGCCACGGTCGCGCCGCGCTCGATGGCGGCGAGAGAGGCCTTCAATCCGGCAGAACCGCTGATCGCCGCCATGACCCAGCCGGCTGGCCGTTCGGCGGCCTCGATCAAGGCCTGCTCGCCAGCGCCGGCCTCGATACCGGAACCGGCCAACGCGTCCTTCAAATCGCGATAAGCCGCAGGATCGGCCACCACCGCAAATCGGGCACCAAGATCGCGCGCCAGCTTTGCGAGTGCGCCGGCATTACGCCCCGCGCTCACCGCTTCCACACGGAAACGCCCACGCTGGCGGCGGACCAGATCAATGGTACTCGTGCCGATTGAGCCGGTCGCACCAAGGATGGTGATACCGCGCTCCGCCGGCGCTGAAACGGGATGCAGTCGCGCAACGCTACTCGGCGTCATTACTCACCATACCAATAGGCCCTGCGCCGGAGCGGCAAAACCTCCCCGCAGCAGACCGACAATTACACCCAGCAAGACGGCAGCCCAGAAGCCGTCGAGCCTGTCCATGACCCCGCCATGCCCGGGAATAAGCTGGCTCGTATCCTTCACACCAAATCGGCGCTTGAGCCCGGATTCGAGCAAGTCACCTAATTGCGCGGCAACCGAAAGCAGTATTGCAGTAAATCCCGTCGGGAACCAATTGGTTCCGAGCCCGTAGCGTGCGAACAAGACACCTATCGCCGCCGCCCCCGCGGTTCCCGCCAACGCCCCAGCCCAGGTTTTACCGGGACTAATGGCCGGTGCGAGCTTCGGTCCGCCGATTGCGCGCCCAAAAAAATAGCCGAAAATGTCGGTCGTCCACACGACGGCGAACAAAAAGACAATTGCGGTGAAGCCAAACCGGGTATCGGCACGCAACAGGACCGGCGCAAGAAGCAACGCGCCGGAATAAGCAACGCCGCCGGTCACGGCCATACGCCGTTCGGAGGGCGCAAAAATCGCAGCCGCCAATGCACCCAACGCAATCACAAGCATAGCCGTGATCGCGTGATCGCGTGCCGTCATCGACGCGGAAATGGCAATTGCGGCGGCGCCTACCAGAAAGGTCAGGACATTGCCGGCGCCGGTGACGAGCGCAACCCACTCCCATAAAACCGTAAGTGCCGCCACGCACCAGAACACAAGAAACACAACGCCGCCAAAATACGCCGCCACGAGCGCAACCGGCGCAAGAATCAAAGCTGAAACGATGCGGACGAAGAGATTATGGCTTGCAAGGAAACCGGAGCCGCCCTGACGCGAAATGGGATCGGCCTCGGCCATGTGTCAGGATCCGGTCCGCGCGATCAGACCGCCGAATCGTCTCACGCGCTGGCCATATTCCTGCAAAGCCGCCTCGAGCGCGGCGCGGTCGAAGTCGGGCCAATAGGTCGGCACGAATACCAGTTCACTATAGGCCGATTGCCAAAGCAGAAAATTGGAAAGCCGTTGCTCACCGCTGGTGCGGATGATCACATCCGGGTCCGGCAAGTCGGGCGCGTCCAGGAAACGGCCGACAGTATCGACGTCGATATCGTCTGCCTTGAGCCTACCCTGCTCGATCGCGTCGGCCATTCGCTTTGCCGCGCGCGCCAATTCCTGGCGGGCGCCGTAGTTGAAGGCGACGAC
>DASUKT010000199.1:0-3699 GCA_036278575.1 Pseudolabrys sp.
TTCTTCCAGGCATCGGCGATAGCCTGGCTTTGCCGCAGGAATTCATTCGACTCGAGCGCGCCGGCAACGGCATCGAACGTGCGGCCGGACGGCAACTTCCAATGAATCGGCGAACAGGCGTGCGCGGATTGGGCATCGAGCCGGATATCCTGATTGGCGCTCACATGCAGCAGCGGCGCCAGATCGAATACGCCGCCAATCGAATAACCGGCCGGCACCAGATCGTGCGGCGCTTCGGACGAAATCGTCTTCCAATCGGTCGCGACCATGCAGGCCGTCAGATGTCCGCCGGCGGAATGGCCGTAGACCGTCATCCGCTGGCCGAATCGCTTCCACAACGCGAGGCATGCCGCCCGCATTTGCTCGATGATCGTTGCGACAGTAACGTTCGGAACGAGATCGTAGCCAACGACCGCAACCGTGATGCCGTGCGCGTTGGGGCCGATCGCGGTGTGGCTGAACATCGAGGGTTCGAGCGAGCGCCACCAGCCGCCATGGATGAACATGGCAAGTGGCCTTTTGCCCGCGCCCTTGCCGGGGAAAATATCGATCGTCTGCCGCGGCGATGGACCATAAGCAATGGACAATTCCACGCCGGGACAGGCCTTGCGGTGGGCTTCGGCCTCACGTGTCCAGCGGGCGAATATGTCGAGGTACTCGGGGACGCGCGCCCTGTTGTTGTATTCCTTTTCATAATCGATTGTCGTCATGCGCCATCCCCGGACCGATTGAGCCTGGCGCAAAGCTAACCGGCTTTGCGCCAGGCGCAAACATCGTTATCTGTTGGGCCATGAAGATCGACGGCAGGAAAACGCGCAGCATCTGGGTCGAAAACGACGGCGAAAGCGTCGGCATCATCGATCAAACGGTGCTGCCGCACCGCTTCGTGACGTTGCGGCTTGCGACCCTCGACGATGCCGCGCGCGCGATCAAGACCATGCAGACGCGCGGCGCGCCGCTCATCGGCGCCGTCGCCGCTTACGGTCTTTGGCTGGCATTACGGGTGGACGCGTCGGACGAAAATCTCGAACGCGCCTATTCGGAACTTCTGGCCACGCGCCCGACCGCGATCAACTTGAAGTGGGCGCTGGACGAAGTTATGGCGGCCGTGCGCAACCGGCCGCGCGGCGAGCGGGTTGATGCCGCATTCAAACGCGCGGGCGAGATTTGCGACGAGGATATTGCCATCAATCAGGCGATCGGCCGCCACGGCCTCAAGCTGATTGAGAAGATTGCCGCGCGCAAGAAGGGCGAGCGCGTCAACGTGCTGACGCACTGCAACGCCGGCTGGCTCGCGACCGTGGACTGGGGCACCGCGACCGCGCCGATTTACATGGCGCATGACAACGGCATCCCGATCCACGTTTTTGCCGACGAGACACGTCCGCGCAATCAGGGCGCGTCGCTTACGGCCTGGGAGCTCGGCCGCCACGGCGTCGCGCACACGGTCATCCCCGACAACACCGGCGGTCACCTGATGCAGCACGGGCTGGTCGATATCGTTTTCGTCGGCACCGACCGCGTGACGGCGCAAGGTGACGTCTGCAACAAGATCGGCACATACCTGAAGGCGCTCGCCGCCCGCGACAACAACGTGCCGTTCTATGTGGCGCTGCCATCGCCGACGATCGATTTCACGGTGAATGACGGCATTGCCGAAATTCCGATCGAAGAGCGCGCGGCCGAAGAAGTTACGCTGATGACCGGCAAGACCGCGGATGGCCGCATCGAGACGGTTCGGGTCGTGCCGGATGGCTCCGGCGCCGTAAACTACGGCTTCGATGTCACGCCGGCGCGCCTTGTCACCGGCCTCATCACCGAGCGCGGTGTGATCGACGCTGATCGCGCGGCGCTGGCGAAGACTTTTCCCGAGCGCGCCGAAGATCGATCAAAATCGCGGGCCAAGGCATGACGATGCTGCGCGCCGCTCAGCCGCTTGAATTGCCCGCCGACGGCCGCCAATCGGAAACGGCGCTCAGGATCGCGCGCGGCACGTCGCGCCTCTTGTATGCGCATGGATTTTCCGTCGTGAGCGAATTGCCGCTCGCCTCCGGCCGGCGCGCCGACCTGGTGGCGCTCGACGGCGGCGGCGAAATCTGGATCGTCGAGATCAAGTCCTCGGTTGCCGACTTCCGTGCCGATCAGAAATGGATGGATTACCGGCTGCATTGCGACCGTTTGTTCTTCGCGACCTGCATGGAAGTACCGTGCGAAATCTTCCCGAAAGATACCGGTTTGATCGTCGCCGACGCATTCGGCGCACAGATCATGTGCGAAGCGCCCGAGCACCGGCTCGCCGCGGCAACGCGCAAATCCGTGATGCTCGCCTTCGCGCACGCGGCCGCCTCGCGCCTACAGGCGCTCGCCGATCCGGAAGGGCCTTATGGGGAGATGGTATAACTCCGCCGTCATCGCCCGCGGAAGCGGGCGATCCAGTAAACTTCTGTTTTCGAGAGTTGATCCGAGCTTGCGTTTACTGGATGCCCCGCTTTCGCGGGGCATGACAGGCGATCAGCGCGGTGCGCGTTTCGCCAGAATGCGCTGCAGCGTCCGCCGGTGCATGTTCAGTCGCCGCGCGGTTTCCGAAACGTTGCGGCCGCACAACTCGTAGATACGCTGGATATGCTCCCAGCGCACACGGTCGGCCGACATCGGATTTTCCGGCGGCTCGATCTTCTTGTTGTCGAGTGCAAGCAGCGCTGCAACGACATCGTCCGCATCGACCGGCTTGGCGAGATAATCGACGGCGCCGAGCTTTACCGCATTAACGGCGGTTGCGATGTTGCCGTAGCCGGTGAGGATGATGCCGCGCGCGTCCGGGCGTCGGCGCTTGAGCGCTGAAATGACGTCAAGTCCGTTGCCGTCGCCAAGACGCATATCGACGATGGCAAACGCCGGTGCATCCTCCTCGACCTGATGCAATCCCTCGCTGACGGATTCGGCGGTCTTGACCGCAAATCCGCGCGACTCGAGCGCCTTAGCGAGACGTTGCAGGAACGATTTATCGTCTTCGACGATCAGCAGAGACCGTTCGCCGGCAATTTTCGCTCTCAGAGCCGCGGTCGATGCGGCGTCGTTCATGGCCACGTCCATATTCGATCCATTCCTGGCCTTCGGCATCCTAGCTTCGTAAACGTCGCATACATAACAAAAAATAATCACATTCTGGGCAATCTCAAGTAGCGGCGAGGGTTAATGGACGCTCGAACTCGTCGCGTGGCCAGCGCACTTTGACCGTCGCGCCGCGTTCCGGAAATGCGCGGTTTTCAAAGGCAAGCGTCGCGCCGGAACGCTCGAGCAGCGTTTTGGCGATGAAAAATCCCAATCCAAGGCCGCCGGCTTCGACATATGTTTCATCTTGTCCATGTGGACGACTTGTAACGTAAGGCTCGCCAATTCGGTCCATGATTTCGGGGGCAAAACCGGGACCATCGTCGCTGATCGTCACGTCAACGGCCTCGCTGTTCCAGATGGCCTCAACTGTTACGCGCTCGCGGGCAAAATCCACAGCATTCTCCAAAAGATTGCCGAGGCCGTAGAGAATTGCGGGATTGCGCCCCCCAACCGGCTCCGGCGCGCGTTCACGCGGCGCCGACACGTCGATTGCAACGCCGAAGTTTCGGTGTGGCGCAACGACTTCCTCGATCAGTGCGGTAAGCGGCATACGGTCGAACGGCTCGCCGCTTGATGAAAGTTCGG
>DASUKT010000200.1:0-8957 GCA_036278575.1 Pseudolabrys sp.
AGCCGCCCTCATCCGTATCAGGGACAACATCCGAATCCTGCAATTTGAAATTGTCGCCATGGCCCAGTTGATGATCAAGCTGATCGAACAGCTGGAATTCGTAAGTACCGTCCGAATTCAGCGTCAGCGTGAAGACCTTGTGGCTTCCGTCCTCGCCGTCGTCGGCTTTGGCGATGAGCGTCTCGGAGCCGATGCCCGTCTGGGGGTCACGATTGTCCTGGACGTGATAGGTGAGCGGCTCGCCCTGCGAGGTCAATCCGTCGAGGCCCAACTGGTGAATCGTGTGCTGTAGATTGCCGACAAAGCTAAAGAGGCCGTGGTTGTAGGCGTCGACTGCGTCAGCGCCGACGCGCACGAGGCGCGCGAGATCGCCATCGACCGTTGCCGCGCCGTTGTTCGAATCGGTGTGCGAGTGGTGGCTGGAAGAGCCGGAAGAAATGAAGTTGGGGCTAGTACCCTGCGAAAACTGCGTGTCGATATCGTCTTCATCGACTGTCGCGCGGTCGTGTTTGCCGGTTAAGACCGGGGTATCGTCGATAACCCCAACTGTGAAGGAATCGGGTGAGAGGGTTATTGGTGTCAGCGTTACTTGATCGTGAACGTTAAACGCACCCGATAGATCTATGTCCAACGTCTCTTCAAAAATACCGGGCGGATTGTGGCCGTTGTCGTGACTTTGGTCCGGATGATCGATCTGGTCGGTCAGCGTGAATGTAAAGTGACCGGTCGTCGTATTGTCGAGAATCAGCTTGAAGACCACGCGGCCGTCGGCCACGCCTTCGATCTTGTCGCCAACGATGTGAAACGTGACCGGCTCGCCGAGCGATGTGATCGGCGTGCCGTCGGTCGTCGTGACAGCTTGGCCTTCGACGTTTGCAAAGCCGAAAGTGAGAGTCCCGGCATGCGAGGAGACTAAACCCTGTAACTCGCCGCTGAATTTCCGGGTTGTGATGTGGTGGTCACCCTGAACGTCGTCGTCGTTTCCGGACAGGTCGTTGTTGTCTTCATTGCCGTCGCCGTTTTCGGGTGTGCGTTCGGGCGGCCGCTCGTCGCGCACTTTGAAGTGCAGCTGTTCTTCTTCGACGATGCCGCTCAGCGTGCCTGAAAGGGTGAGCGCAGGAGATTCGTCCAGTGCCAGATTCGTGAACTCATGAAACTGAACCGGCGGAAGCTCTTCCGGTCCCAAGAGCCCAAGCGGGCCCGGCACGCTCAGCGGATCGACCGACGGGTCGTGGAAGTCGGCGCCTGACGCATTGCCACCGTTGCCGGCGGCCGGCAGCACCGATTGATCGTCCGTGACCGGAAACTGCGCCGCGAACTGCGCGCCATCGAGATCCTGGCCGGGCGCGACTTCGATCGTCAGGTTGCCGAGCACCGTCCCTTTCGAGTCGAAGAACGGTTCGATGATCGCTTGCGAGCCGTCGGCAAAAATGATGTGGAGGCTTTGATCGGCGTTGTCGTGATAGAATGTGATCTTCTCGTTCGCGATTGCCGAGAAGTCGATCTTCACGCTGCCGTCGAAGCTCGCGTGAAAGATGACCGTGTGGCCCGCCTGTGGCTTGACCACGTGGATGACTTGCGCGGGTGTGCTGCCAACGGGAGTGGAGTTCGCCTGTGCGACGACGATTCGAGCGTTCATGACCCAGCCCTGAAAATAAAAAGTTATTAAGTCTATCGGCTAATTTGAGCCGACTTTACTGGGAACCCTAAAGTTTCTAGTAATAAAGCTCAAGGACGCGGGAGGCGAAAGTTCGCGTAAAAACGCTTTTTCTTCCATGTAGTTAAGGCGGAAAAGGAGTGGCGGCGGCGCGAATTTGCATGGTAATATCGTAACTTAGAGGCGGCGGGCGTTTGGCGGTCCTTCTTGGACGGCGGCGCGCGATAAAATCGGTTGGTAAATTCGGCTGAGGGGAGACGGAAATGACGACAATCGGAAAGAGACTGGCGCTCCTGGCACTGGCCGGCGGCGTGGCCCTGTTTGCGGCCCCAGGGCCAGCCACAGCGGCAGACCACCACGGGGCAAGCCTGCTGCTGGCGTGCGAAAACGGCAGAAATTATCCGGTGCATCCGGCGGCCATTTCCGACGAGGGCGATCTGGTCAGCGGCTACATCGTCGTCGGCCCGCGGCGCGCCATTCCGATTCGGCTGATTCCGATGGGTGAAGGCTATCGCTATGCCGGACGCGGCATCTGGTTCGATGGCGTCGACGGCGATGCGGAGTTGGACTGGCGGGCGCCGGGCGCGGCAGTCCCCTGCAAGCTCGAGCAAGGCTAAGACGAGCAGCCCGCTAAAGAGCGGTATTCGACCGCGTTGAATCAATCGTCATTGCGAGGAGCGCAGCGACGAAGCAATCCAGTCTTTGCTGGCGTTCTGGATTGCTTCGCCGGAGCCTGCCATCGGGTCGGACCCGTTGGGCTCGCAATGACGGGTCAATCTGATCGGACTTTGCTCAAAAAACAAGCGCGCCATCCGCGGATGGCGCGCCGTTTGTCGATTCAGATCAATGACAATTCGGCTGCGGCGCTACCAAATCCACCAGTCGTAGTGGCGCCGCGGCTCGTATCGAATTGGCCCGCAATAATTGTACCAGGACCAATTCTGCCGAACCCACCGGATGCACTCTACATTGGCGGCCGCTGCAACCTGCGTGTGCTTCTTTGCGGGGACCGCCATGTCGGCGGCGCCAGCCGGCGTTGCGACCGCCAGCAGAGCCAGCCCGGCGCAAGCCAATAGAAAACGACGCATCTTCCCCCTCCTCCTCAGCAAGAAACCCGCTGCCTTGCCTCAGTTGAACACCGGCACACACGCATTTCAATAGCCTTCGCGCGATATACCCTGTGCGGGTGTCAGATACCCTGGCTGGCGCCGGGTTTTGTGACAGTCACTGTAATTTTCTCAAATTGAGTCTTGCCGTTCTTGGCAATGATCTCCAGCGTCAACGCGTCGTGCCCCACGAAATCGGGCGTGGACCGGTAGAAGGCGATATAGGCCGGAATTTCCATGGCCAGGCATTTTTTGAAATTGGTCGCGCGCAGACGCCCGCGTTTCACCGTGACCTTGCCGTGCATCGGCCCTTGCGCAAGCCGCACGACCGGCAGCGCGCCGGCGGTGCAATCCGACTTCATGCTGGCAAATATGCCGATGTTAATGTTCTGGCCGGGCTTGCCCTTGAACTGACGCTGGACCGAATGGGTCTGGGCGAACGATGCGCCCGCGAGCCCCATTGCCGCTACCGCCGCCAAAATCGCCAACCGCCTCATGTCGTGACACTCGATTTGAAGAGGAATGCGGCAGTCATCGTATCAGAATTGGCGCTGCAAAGCTGCAAGTTTGCAAAGCGACGGGCGCCCGGAGCACCGCCTGCGATCGGCAGCTTTGGCACGGCGTCCGCTCACTCGAATGGATTTTTGGTGTTGCGGGCAATTTCGACCAGCACGTACAACATTGCGACGCCCAACAATGACGTCAGTAACCCGCCGAGCGCCCCCAGGTAAGGAGGCAAATTCGGCGTGGCGCTACCCAGGACGCCGGTCTCAGCGGAAATTATAGCCGGCGCAAAGCGCTGTCCCAATAATCCGCCGGTGAAGACGCACAGGAGGATAAACGGCAACGCCAGAACCTGCGCCGCAAGAATAATGAAACGACGAATGGCCGCCATGCTCCCTCCCCAGCCATGGAATGTGATCTGAGACCGCCTAGACTATGTGGCCGCTGTACGTGAAGGCAAATCGCGCATCGTGGAAATCCGATCGGCCTTATTTAATTGTAATGTCCTTCCGGTGCGGCCTGGGCGACGCGCCCGTTGTTATTCAGTCAGCAGCCGAACTTGCGGCAGGAATAACCGGCAGCAACACGCAACACTGCCGCTCCGTGCCAAAATGCAATGTATTCGTGCCGCCAAAAACGGGGCGCGGGCGATCGAGCGGATTGGCGTGAATAAACGGCCCGACACCACGCAGCGGATACGGCACGTGCGGCGCCACGACCGGCTCGCCGCCATATTCATAATCCTTGCCGCGCACGGTCAGCGCGATCCGATAGCCCGCCGGCACAACGATGCAAGTCGGCCAAATCTCGATGTCGAGTTCGACCGGCTCGCCAGGTGTAAGCTGCTGAACCTCGTCATGCGTGTGATAGGGCCGATACGGAAGGCTTTTCTCGCTGTCGAGCTTGCGATGCGAGGCGCGCAGCCAGCCTTGCGCGATCGGGGTGTGCGGGTCTTGCGCGCCCTGAAAAGTCACCTCGCTCCCATCCGGGGCGAACACCCGCAGGATAACAAACAAGTCTGCGTCCGTCGTTGAGGAGGAAACAAACAATTTGGCCGCCGCAGGGCCGGTGATCTCCATCGGCGCTTCGAGCGGACCCGTGCTGAAGGTGACGCCCTCGCCGAGCGCGTCGTAATCGAGCGTGGCATTGTCCACAGCGGGAGCCCGGCTCAGGTTTTTGTTGCGCGGATCGAGGTAAAACTTGGTCCATTGCGTGCGCGCAAGCGGCCACTCGTTCTCATGGCGCTCGACGAACTTTTCGCCGGGATGGCGGATCAGCAGTTGCACGCGCGGCTGCTTGCTCCAGCCGGTGTCCTCGCCTTTCAGGAAATGGCCAAAGAAGCGCTTCTGCAACTTGACGCCGTAGTCGGTGTAGAACTCAAGCCAATGCGTGTCGCCGTGCGCTTCCAGCCATTTCTGCTTCGCCGGCGCCCGCATGAACGCTTCGAAGTTGCCGCGTGGATGAATGCCCTGCCCGCCCCAATTGGCGGCCGACAGAAACGGCACGTTGATCTTCTCGAGCTTGGGTGTCCGCGCCTTGTGATAGTCGTCGTCGAGCGGATGTTCGAGCGCGCCCGCAATGATATCGCGGCGATTTTTTTCGAGCTCTTCCGGCGGAAGGGTTTCCTGACCTGCAACCGGCTCGCCGGTCACGCGGCTGCGCGGTCCGCGATCTCCGACGCCATGCTGGATCGGAACGATGGCGCGCGGATACCAATTGGAGATGAACTCCGAGTAGATGCCGCCGTGATAGCAAGTCTCTCTATAATGGTCGGCGGCCCCTTCCCAGGCGCAGATGGCGGCGAGACGCGGCGGCGCCAGCTCTGCGACCTGCCAGGCGTTCATCGCGAAATATGAAATGCCGTTGAGGCCAACCTTGCCGCTGCACCAGTTTTGCGCAGCTGCCCATTCGATGCATTCATAAATGTCCCGCGTCTCGCGCGGCGACCAGGGGTCGACATAACCCGGCGAGCGGCCGGTGCCGCGCGAGTCGACGCGGACGATGGCGTAGCCATCCGGCACCCACTTCTCGGGATCGACGACTTCCCAGTTCTGATACTTGTTGCTCGAGCCGGCCGCGACTTCCGGTTTCTGCTTGATCATGCGCTCCCAGGCGAATTTGCGGCTATCCTGGAAGGCATGGCCCTTTGCGTAAGGGCCGTAGTTCATGACGACCGGATATTTTCCCTCCGCCACCGGCCGGAAGATATCAGCGCGCAGCACCACGCCATCGTCCATGGCGATCGGCGCATCCCACTCGATCCGCATACCATCGCGGATCTCGGACTTACCCATGGTCATTTCCTGCGGCCCTCGGCGTTCCTCGCCGGCCAGCAGGCGGAAATCTCCTCCATCGAAGCGGTCTCGCCGAAGAAACGGTCGATGTTTTTTAGCGTCATATCGTGATCGTCTTGCGAATAAGCCGCCGTGCCGTCGCTTGCCACCACGACATAATAGTCGCGCACAAAGGCTTCGCGCGCGCTTGTCTCGACGCAGACATTGGTGACGACGCCGGTAAAGACGGCGGTACGGATTCCATTCGCACGCAAAACGGTATCGAGATCGGTGTTGTAGAACGCGCTGTAGCGATGTTTCGTGATGATCGGATCGTGCGACTCGGGCCTGACCTCGCCATAAAAGTCGCCGCCCCATGATCCGGCCGCGCAAACGGGAATCCGCGTATAACCGCCCTGCCGCTTGCGCGCGGCCTGCTCCAGCCAGACATCGGACAAGTAGAAATTCTGCTCGCTGGTGTAGACGTTGCGCACAAACACCACGAAAACCCCCGCCGCGCGCGCCGTCTTGACGAAGGCCGGGAGATGCTTGGCCATTTCCTTCGCCTGCGTGACATCGCGGCCTTCGCGGCCGATAAGCCCCTCGTCGGCGATGAAGTCGTTCTGCATGTCGATGATGACCAGCGCCGTGTGGCGCGGATCGAGCTTCTCGCGCAAGCCCTTCACCGGCGCGACATGGGCGATGCGCGTTGCGATCTCAAAATCGGCTTCGAACGACGACGAACTCATAGGCCGAACTCCTGATTTTTCACGCGTGCTCTTTCTCTTTTTCCTTGGGCAGCAGCAAATTGAGCAGGATCGCGGTCACCGTGCCGACGACGATGCCGTCGCCGGCCAGAATATGCAGCGAGGGCGGAACGGAATTGAGCAGCGAGGGCGGCGCAAAATTGATCGCCGTGCTCAGGCCGAATGACGCCGCCAGCAGCAACAAGTCACGATGCGTACGCAGACTGTCGGTGAGGATACCCACGCCGACGGCGGCGATCATGCCAAACATGAAGATAAGCGTGCCGCCGAGGACGAACGGCGGCACAATGGCGATGATCGCACCGATCTTGGGCAGGAACGCCATCAAAATCAGGATCGCGCCGGCGACCGCAACCACGTAGCGGCTGCCGACGCCGGTCAGCGAGATGGCGCCGACGTTCTGGTCGTACGAGATCAGCGGCACGCCGCCGAACAGCGCCGCAATCGCCGAACCTAATCCGTCGCCGGCAACGGCGCCGCGCAGGCGCGCCTCGCTGCCTTCCACGCCGAGCATTTTGCAAAGCGCCAGCGTGATGCTCATCGTGTAGATCGCCGCGATGAAGTTGTAGATGATCACCGTCGTCAGCCCGGCCGCGCTCGGCCACGCAAACCAGCCATACGGCAAAATGCCCGGCAAGCGGAACCAGGGTGCGTTCACGACAAGCTTGAAATTGGCAAAGCCGAGCGCAATCGCGATGACGTAGAGGCAAACGAGCGCAATGAATACCGAAAGAGCGCGCATGAACCCCGTTGTCAGCCGGTTGATCGCCAGGATCAGCACGATGCTGACGATCACGAGCGTCAGCGACCACGGGTTGCCCGCATAAGGGGAGTTAACGCCGGCGGCGATATTCGCCGCAATACGGATCAGCGTCTCGCCAGTGATGATGAGCAGCGTGCCTACAACGACGGGCGGAAACAGGACACGCAATTTGCCGAGCAGTGGACTGACAACAAAAAGGAGCACGCCCCCGATCAGCAGCGCCGTTGTCGCCGCGGCAAGGCTTGAACCCTTCGCAATGGCAACGACCGGGCCGATGTAAACCGCATAAGCGCCGAGCAACAGCGGCAGCCGGCTTCCAACCCAGCCGACGCCCAGCGCGGAGATCACGGTGCCGATCCCGCAGCCGAGCATCACGCCGGTGATCATCGTCGTGCGCAGCGCCGGAGGAAGATTGAGCAGTTGCCCGATCACCAGCGGCGCCGCGATCATCGCCGTGAACATGATCAGAACATGCTGGAGTCCGAACAGGACCGACTGCACGGGCGCCGGTTTATCCTCGAGATCGTAGCGCAGATCGAGAATGTTGACGCCGGCTCTAGCGCCTTCATTCGCCAGAGCTTTTCCGACTTCTGCATCCTGGGTCGCCGTCATTTGCCCCTCCCCGGATTCATATGCACGCGAACAATCATCGGACGTTCGCGTGTACCTGTCCAGCGCCAGGGGTCGTGTGGATAACTTGTTGAACGGTCCGGCCGGCCCGCCGCGCTACTTCAGATGTCGGTTGAAGAATTCCAGCGACAGCGCCAGCGCGCGGTCCGCCTCCGGCTTGCTGTAGGTGCGGCCACCATAACGCGCAAAAGCGTGGTCGGCGTCCGGATACTTGTGGATGGCAACCAGCGGATTCGGCGAGAGACGTCGCTCGAGCAGTTCGTTCACCTCCGCCTGAACCCAGCGGTCCTTCATCGCCATGTGCAACATAAACGGACGATGAAGATTCTTAACTTCGCGGATGTTGTGCTCGATATAGGTGCCGTAATACGCAACGGCGCAATCGATATCGGTGCGGCAGCACATCAGGTAGCAAAGCTTGCCGCCGAGACAGTAGCCGACCGCGCCAACCTTGCCGTTGTTTTCTTTCAGCCCCGCAAGGTAGTGCCAGACATCCTCCATGTCGCGCACGGCGAGGTCGTAGTCGAAATCGTAGTAGAGATCGAATGCCTTCTTGATGTGCTCCGGGTTCTTGTCGGAAAGCTCGACGTCCGGCTCTTGCCGCCAGAACAAGTCCGGCACCAGGCAGATGAAGCCGGTCTCGGCGAATTCATGCGCATGATGGCGCATCGTATCGTTGACGCCCCAGATTTCCATAATGGCGATGATCGCACCGGCGGGCGTCTTGTCGGGAATAGCGAGATAAGCGCCCATTTCGCCGTCGCGCAGCTTGACCCTTATGTTCTGTGTTTTCATGGGACCGCACTCACTTTCGTCTTCAGTTTAAGCAAGGCACGCGCGTTTCCCGAAAAGACTTGCTCACGCTCGGCCTTGCCGATCTCCAATGCCTCAACAGCTTCGATCGTATTGCGAATGAGGCCGCGCCCGCTCTCCGCATCGAAGGGCGCATCCGTCGCGAACAGCGAAAATTTGCTGCCGAAGAAATCGTACCCGCAGCGGGTCGCAGCGGGCGCGCCATTGAGCGCGCTGTCGGCATAGAGCATCTTGAAGTAATCGAGTGGCGGCCTCTTCAGGCCGCGTTCCTCCGCAAGCGGATTACGCTCGGGCGTGCCATAGAAGATTTGCCGGAAACCCAGTGTTATCTTACCGGCGAAGTACGGGATCATGCCGCCCATGTGGTGCGTGACGATCTTCAACGCCGGCAACTCATCGAACAGCCCCGAATAGATGAGCCGCGCCATGCAGGCGGTGGTTTCA
>DASUKT010000201.1:0-4159 GCA_036278575.1 Pseudolabrys sp.
GATCACACCGCAAAGAGCGGGATGCCGCAGAGCGCGGCCGCCACCGGGCTTGTCGATGAAGTCATGCCGGTCGCCGACATGCCGGCAAAACTGCTGGATTACCAAAACCACTTGCGAGACGTCGCCCGCCGAAAAAGCGATGACGGGATACGGGCCGATGCCGCAGACCATCTGACGCGGATCACCGCGTTGTTGCGGGCAAGAGTCGGGCACGATTTCAGCAAGTACAAGGAAAAGACCATGATCCGCCGCATTCAGCGGCGGATGCAGGTCCTGCAAATCGACACGGTGCAAGACTATGTGACGCGCATAAGAGAGGATCCGCACCAGGTGGAGTTGTTATTCCGCGAACTGCTGATCGGCGTCACGCAGTTTTTTCGCGATCCCGACGCCTTTGCTGCATTGGAAGCAAACGTCATTCCAAAAATTCTGGAGAACGTGGATGCGGGCGATACCATTCGCGTCTGGGTGCCGGGCTGCGCAACCGGCGAAGAGGTCTACTCCATCGCCATCCTGCTTAAAGAAGCGTTGAACGGGCGTGAGGAAATCCCGTCGATCCAAATCTTCGGGACCGACATCGACGACAGCGCCATCAGCTTTGCGCGCGCCGGCCGCTATCGCAAGACGACCGGCGTGTCCGCCGAGCGCCTTGCGCGCTGGTTTGCCGAGGACGGCGAGGAGTTTTGCCCGATCAAGTCGATCCGCGAAGTGTGCGTGTTCTCGACGCACAGCGTGGTGAAAGACCCGCCGTTCTCCAAGCTCGATCTGATCTCCTGCCGTAACCTTTTGATCTACATGGACGCGGAATTGCAGGATCGCATCCTGCAAACTTTCCACTATGCCCTCAATCCGGACGGCATCCTGTTTCTTGGACCGGCGGAAGGCGTAACCCGCCAGACGAAGCGCTTTGCCACGCTCGACAAGAAGTATCGAATCTATCAGCGCCTTGCCACCGATGCCGCGCTTCCGGACATTTCATTTCCGCCGATGCCTTCGGCGCTGCGGCATCCGGCGCCGGCGCCAACTCTGCACGACACCGACAGGTTGGGGCGCAGCGCGAAGCGCATCGCGGACAAGTATTCTCCCGTCTATCTGGTCGTCGATGAGCGCAACGAAATCGTGCGCTTTTCCGGCGGCGAGGCTGGGCAATACCTCGAACCTAGCGCCGGCACGGCGAGCTTCAGGCTTTTCGACATCTTGCGCAAATCGCTGCGTCCTGTCGTTCGGGCGGCGCTGCAAAAGGCGCGCGCGAGCAAAGAGCCGGTGATGCACGACGATGTGGCGCTCAGGGTCAACGGCCTTGGGCAATCGGTTGCGGTGATCGTCGAACCGCTTGTCGAACGCAACGGCGGCGGCGGGCATTGCGTCGTTGTCCTGCAAAACTCACGCGAGCACCCCGCGCGGCGTAATGGCGACTCGCCGTCCCAGGACGACGATCTAAAGGCGCTGGAACACGAGCTGCGGACGACGAAGACGCAACTACAGTCAACGATCGACGACCTGGAAACCGCCAACGAGGAAATGAAGTCGGCTGCCGAAGAATATCAGTCGGTCAATGAGGAATTGCAGTCGTCCAACGAGGAGCTCGAAACGTCGAAGGAGGAAATGCAATCGATCAACGAGGAGCTCCAGACCATCAATACCGAGGTGGCGCACAAGAACGATGCGCTGACGCGGGCCAATAGCGATCTGAAAAACCTTCTCGACAGCACCGAGATTGCGACCATATTTCTCGACAACGACCTGCGCATTAAAAATTTCACGCCCGGCATGGCCGAAATCTTCCGGCTGCGCGACTCGGATCGCGGCCGGCCGATTACCGACATTGCGACCGGGTTGACCTACACCGGCATGTCGGACGACGCCCGCTCGGTTTTGCGCAAATTGTCCGTCGTTGAGGAAGAGGTGCAACTTAAAGACCAGCGGATGACGTTCATCATGCGTATTCGCCCCTATCGCACGGTGGACAACGTCATCGACGGCGTCGTTATCACGTTTGTCAATATATCCGACCGGCGGCGCTCACAGGACCAGCGCGACGTCCTGATGCAGGAAATGAACCACCGGGTTAAAAATGCGTTGGCAACGGTGCAGTCGATCGCCGCGCAATCGTTTCGATATACCGACACGCGCGAAGCGTTTCAGGAAACCTTCATGGCGCGGCTGATGGCGCTTGCCAAGACCCACGATATCCTCACCAAAAGCGACTGGGAAACGGCGCCGCTGCGCGAATTGCTGGAGGCGGAGTTGAAGCCTTATGGAGGAAGCGATTCATCCCGGTTCACGCTTGACGGAAAGAGCGTCCAACTCTCATCGCAGATGGCGCTTGCGCTCGGTCTGGTCTTCCATGAACTCGCGACCAACGCCATCAAATATGGTGCGTTGTCCGTCCCGGACGGGCGGGTTGAGATTAGCTGGCAATCCGATGACGACAAGCACCGCCTGTTGCTGCATTGGAAAGAAACCGGCGGGCCACCCGTCAAAACGCCCAGCCGCCGTGGCATGGGCTCAAGGGTGATCGAAAGCGGCCTGATGCACGAATTCGGCGGTCGGGCGCGGATCAATTTCGAGAGTTCCGGCGTTGAGTGTTCGATTGACATGCCGCTTCCGGGCCAGGGGGACGCCCAATGACTGAAGTATCGGGTGATAAATTGCCGCCAGAGCGCGCCCGCGTGCTGGTGGTCGAGGACGAAATGCTTCTGGCGATGCTGATGGAGGACACGCTCGCGGACTTTGGCTGCGACGTAGTGGGGCCGGTCGCGCACATTGCCGACGGTCTGCGGCTCGCCAATACCGAACGGCTGGACGGAGCCATATTGGACATCAACGTGGCCGGCAGCGATGTTTTTCCGGTAGCGCGCGAACTGGCAAAGCGAAGCATTCCATTCGTTTTTGTCTCCGGCTATGGCGCCGGCAACCTTCCGCAAGAGTGGCGCGACCGCCCGACGCTCCAGAAGCCGTTCGATCCGCGGGACCTGGCGCGGAGCATGGCCAAGACGTTTGCGAAACGTCGAATGTCCGGCATGAGCGGGCCTGCTTGATTGCAGCGCATCACAGCGTCAGTTGCATGCCTTTGAACAAGCTGCGCAGATAGCTCAGCTCTTCGCCGCCGGTCGGCGTCGTTTGCGATACGTAGTCGAAAATCTTTCCGTCTTTCAGGCCGTAATTTGCAAGCCGCATCACGCGGCGATCCTTGTCGAAGTAGACAGCGATGACGCGCTGATCGACGACCTCGTAGTGAAGGAATGCAGCCGCCCGCCGGGTCTTTTGCGAAATGTAGTAGAAGGCTTCACCGTTGACCGTGGCGATCGTCGAGGGCGTGCCAAGGACGATGAGAACCTGCTCCTGTGTCGCGCCGATCGGGATCTGCTCAAGCGCGCCTTCAGGCAGCACATAGCCGCGCTGCAAAGTTTCGCTGAACTGGGTACAGCCGGCGACAAGCAGCAAAAGGGTCGCCGCAACCGCGACCGGTCCAAGATGGCGAAGGTTGAGCCCCAAGCGCGCACGCGCGGAGCATTTGGAACGATCAGGCAACGGCTTCATTTCGGTCTTGCATCGGTGAAAGCGTTGATTTACGCGGCGGCAGACCCGCGGTAATCGACGAATATATCCGATGATTTGGCCCTTCCTTCGCCGCAACCTGCGGACTGACACCATTTCCACCCTCTATGGCATGATCGTGGCGCAGGCGCGAATGCCTTGTTTTTACCGGGACTATAGCGTTGCCGATACCGTCAATGGGCGCTTCGACCTGATCGTGCTGCATCTCACCCTTTTGTTTCATCGGCTTGCGTCGGAACCGGAGAAGCAAAAGGCGCTCGGACAGGCCGTCTTCGATCTGTTTTGCCGCGATATGGACCACAATTTGCGGGAAATGGGTGTGGGCGATTTGGCAGTCCCCAAGAAAATGCAGCGGATCGGCGCCGCCTTTTACGGGAGCTTGCAGGCTTACGAAGCGGCGCTGGAGGCTGGAACCGGACAGGCCTTGATCGATGCGATCGTCCGCAATGTCGAAGGAAATCCAACAGGCGCTCCGCTCGCGGCCGAACCGCTCGCTTCATATATGAAGGGCGCGATACGTGTCCTTTCCGAACAGCGCTATGATGACCTTGCGTTAGGACTGATACGCTTTCCAGATCCCGATAAAATGAACGAGCAT
>DASUKT010000202.1:0-4599 GCA_036278575.1 Pseudolabrys sp.
TTGCTTGATTTTGATCTGACCCTGACCCGGCGCCGGGACCTCGACATCGTCGAGCTGGAGCACCTCGGGACCGCCGTGCTTATGAACGCGTACTGCCGCAACCATGATGTAACCCCTTTACCACTTGAAACGTCGCTTGAACGGATGGGCCGCGATCATAGGCACGCGCGGCGTGAAGACAAGGCTAGCGGCCGCCGGAGACGTTGAGCACGGCGCCGGAAATATAGGACGCCGCGTCAGATAGCAAAAACAGAATAGCTTCGGCGACTTCCTCGGCGGTGCCGACACGCCCCATGGGCAGGTTGGACAGGATGCGCGCGATGCGGCCCGGTTGGTGGATTTCGGTGTCGATTGCGCCGGGCGAGACCGCATTGATGCGGATGCCTTCCCTGGCGACTTCGCGGGCGACGCCAAGGGTCATCGTGTTGACCGCGCCTTTCGCCGCCGCATACCAGGTGTACTCGGTCGCGCCGCCGATTTCCGCCGCCATGGACGAGAGCATCACGATCGAGCCGCCTTTGCCGCCGTTCCTGGTCGACATCCGGCGCACGGCCGCGCGCAAAAACAGCAACGCGCCAAAAGTGTTCACGTCAAGCACATCGCGCACGGTCCCGGTATCGACGCCATCGAGGCGCGAACTCTTGCCGGTAATCCCTGCACTGTGCACAAGATGCGTCAACGGACCGAGCTTCTCGGCCTCCTTGAACACGCGCTCGATGTCGTTTTCCTGACCCATATCGCCCTGAATGGCGATTGCGTTGCCGCCGACAGCCTTGACTGCTGCGACGACTTTCGCAGCCGCCTCGGCGTTGCTCTTGTAGTTCACGGCGACGTCATAGCCCCGTCCCCCCGCAAGCCGCGCGGTCGCTGCGCCGATACCCCGGCTGCCGCCGGCGATGAGAAGAACAGGACGAGGCATTGCAAAATCTCCCAACTTAACAAATTACCGGCGGCCGGCGTTCTTTCGGCGGTTGCGGCGCGCCAGCACGTTAAACGTTTCGACGATCGCGGCAAAAGCCATGGCAGAATAGATGTAACCCCGCGGAATATGAAAATGAAAGCCGTCCGCCAGCAGCGCGGCGCCGATCAGCACCAGGAAGGACAGCGCCAGCATTTTCGTGGTCGGATGCGCCTTGATGAAATCGCCGACCGGACCTGACGCAAAATACATCACGATCATGGCGATCGAGATCGCCGCAATCATGATTTCAAGCTGCTCGACCAGGCCGATAGCCGTGATGATCGAATCGATGGAAAAAACCAGATCGATCACCGCCAGCTGAATGATGACCGCCGTAAGCGCCTTGTCCTGGCCAACTGTTACAGACTCTTTTTCTTCCGCTTCAACCTCGCCGTGGATCTCACGCGTTGCCTTGGCGATCAGGAAGAGGCCGCCGGCAATCAGGATGATGTCACGCCAGGAGAACGCGATACCGCGCACCTCGAACACCGGCTGGGTTAGCCCGATAAGCCAGCTCAACGAGGCCAGCAACAGAATCCGGAAGATAAACGCCAGCGACAGCCCGATCGAGCGCGCCAGCTTCGAGCGGCGTTCGTCGAGCCTTGTCGTCAGAATCGAGATGAAAACGAGATTATCGATGCCGAGCACGACCTCGAGCGCGGTCAGCGTCACCAGCGCAGCCCAGGCATTCGCGTCGAACAGAAGATCGAGCATTATTTTTCACGCAGCGGCAAAAGGCCGAACCCGCAGAAATAAACCGCAAGTGCGCCAAGCGCGACCTTGACCCAAGCGCCAGGTTCCAGATTCGCAATCACGGCATCGAGCGCCAATAGCCCCCATGCGACCAGTAGCGCGACGTTGAGCACGCGCATGCGCGCAACACGCAGCGGATGCACGAAACGAACGGGCACGAACGTCAGGATTGCCAGCATCACAATAATCACCGCGGACAGCCAATCTGGCGGTTGCATCACATAGAGATAAAAGGCCGCAAGATTCCACAAAGCCGGAAAGCCGCGGAAGTAATTGTCCTCTGTCTTCATTTCGCGGTCGGCGAAATAAAGCGCACCCACAATCGCGATCAGCACGCCGCTTGCAACCGCAAGCTCCTGCGGCAAAAGCCCGCTCGCGGCGATCGCATAAGCCGGCACGAAGACGTAGGTTGTGAAATCGACAACATAGTCGAGCGTTTCGCCCGACCAGCGCGGCAACGCATTCTGCACATCGAACTCACGGGCCAGCAGCCCATCGACGCCGTCGACAATGAGCGCCACGCCGAGGCAAAGGAACATCGCCGCCCAATGGCCACCAGTCGCGAAAATGAGCGCAAGCAGCGCCAGGGCTGCGCCGCAGGCGGTGAAGATGTGGACGGCGAAGGCGCGGATGCGCGTAATCGCAGCCCCCTACCGATTGCCCCAGTCGAGCCTGACGATTTCCGCCGACCGCCCCGCAAGATTCCAATTCCGGCCAAAGCCGCGGAAACGCGACTTGTCGGCGCGGGACACGATGACGTCCGGTCCGATCCAGTATTCGCTGTTGCGGATCACGACGTTCTGTCCGGATTCCTTGCCACGAACGGGAGAGATCGCGCCGTCGACATATTCCTCGATGCGGACGATGCGCGTCTCGCCTTGTGTTTCATAAGCAATCGGCACTTGGCGGACACCGAGGAATTGTCCGACCAGGATCGATAGCAGGTGCGTCGTGCCGCCGACACGGCCGGTAAAAATACGCGTGAGCCCTTTGACCGCTTGCGCCGAGGCGGCGTCATCGACGAACAGCGCCGCCGTCCAGTTGCCGCGGGCCATAATGCCCGGAAGATCCATCATCAGACCGACCTTGATGCCGGTGAGATCGATGGCGTCGAAGTTACCCTCGTCGATCCGGATGCCGGCCCAGGTCTGGCATCGGTCTTCGGTCGGCGGATGGTTGCCGAGCGACAGCACGCACGGGCAGAACACCGTGCAGCTGCACGACAACGCCATCTCGCCTTTCAGACTCCACGATTCACGCAACGCTTCGCTCCCGAACTTTCAGTTTCACTCCTAACGCAACGCCAACGCAACGACAACCGCGCCCGCTCCCAGCAGCAAGATACCCAGCCCGTGGCTGAAGCGCCGGCCTGTCGACATCTTCTCAATGGTCATGACGGCGCCGAGTGCCGCCATCCAGATCGCGTTCATCGTGCCGACGGCAAACATCACTGACATCATCGCCCAGCAGCACCCAAGGCAATACAAGCCTTGCATCGCGCCGAGACGGAACACGCCCGGTGCCGTCGTCTTCCAGTGTGCGAAAAAGAATGGAAACGGATGCTGACACTTGTGCAGGCATGCGTGCTTGAGCGCAGAAAACTGGTAGAGACCGGCGGCCGCAAAGATAGCGCCGGAGAAAACGGTGCTTGTCACCGCCATGTTGTTGTTCAACAGCGCCGCCTGTGCAAGTGCGGCCTGCAGGATCGCTGCGGCAAGAGAAAAGACGATCCATACAAACGCGTAGCCCGCGGCAAGCGCGAACGGCGAGACGATCGCCTCGCCTTTGCGCGCAGCCGTGTCGGCAATCTCCGCGTAAGTGAAGATCATCGGGGCCGCACTCGGCAGCATCATCGCGAACACCATTGCGATCCACATGGACAGCACAAGGGCAAAGCCGCCTTCGCCGGTGCCGGCATCGAGCAACGGACGGCATAGGGCTGTGACGCCTTGCGGCGTGGCTACGCCAATGTTCGCGATCAGCAGCCCGAGGTAAAGCCAGCCCAGCGCCGTCAGCGCGACAACACAGGCTGACGCCAACACCTTCGGGCGGGCGAAAGCCTGCCCGAGCCGCATCCCCGCAAGCGGAAGATACGCAAGTCGGCGCTCGGTTGCTTCGATCATGATCGGCCGTGGAACGTTTTGGGCCACAATCCATAGCCTATTGGCTACGGCGGCGGTATCGAAAGCTGAACCGATGGTTTCAGCTTCGTCCAGGCCGTGCTAGGCGGTCGGCGCCATGAAAGATGCACAGGAGATCAGCGTCATAGTGGTCGGCGCCGGCCCGGCGGGCCTGACCGCAGCGGTAACGCTTGCCGAGGCGAACGTGCCGACCGTGCTGATCGGAAAGCGGCCCATGCGGCCGGACAACCGCACCACGGCCCTGCTCGCCAGTTCGGTAACGGCTTTGAGGACGCTTGGCGCGTGGGATGTGTGTGCGCAACATGCCGCGCCACTCCGCGTGATGCGCATTGTCGACGATACCGGCCGGTTATGGCGCGCGCCCGAGGTCAAATTCGACGCGGCGGAAATCGGGCTCGATGCCTTCGGCCATAATATCGAGAACCGGCACCTCGTGACGGCCCTCGAGCAGAAGGCGCGTACGCTGCCATCGTTACGCATGGTCGACGGCGAAGCCGCGGCCTTCGAATTCGGTGCCCACGATGTAACGGTTCGCCTCAAGGACGGCGCGTCATTGAAGGCGCCGCTCATCATTGGCGCGGACGGCCGCAAATCGCACGTGCACGATGCCGCCGGTATTACGATAAAAGAACGACACTACCCGCAAAGCGCGCTCACTGTCTGTCTCGCACATTCCCGGCCGCACCGCGATACGTCGACTGAATTTCATTCATCGTCGGGCCCGTTCACTTTAGTGCCGTTGCC
>DASUKT010000203.1:0-7418 GCA_036278575.1 Pseudolabrys sp.
CGCGGCGCGGCTTCGCCGTCTGCCGCAGGCGGCGCCGTTCGTCGACGGGGCCGTCGTGCCTTTACGCGGGGTAAATCACCGCATCGTGCACCGGCGCGGTTCGCGCGGCACAGCCTGGCCGGAAGCCGGCAGCACCGGCGAGCATTTGCTGTGCGTGGCGGGTGAGGAGGCGCACATCGCGCGCCGGATCACCGATTTTCTCAAGCGCGCGGCCAGGCGCGAACTCGAGCAGGCGAGTTGCCGCGTTGCCGCGCGTCTGGGCGTCAAGATAAAACGCGTCTCTGTCCGCGATCAGACGAGCCGCTGGGGCTCGTGCTCGACGACCGGCGTCTTGTCCTATTCGTGGCGGCTTATACTGGCGCCGCCTTTCGTGCTCGACTATCTCGCAGCCCACGAAGTTGCGCATCTTCTGGAGATGAACCATTCGCAACGATTCTGGCGGCTGGTCGAGCGCGCCTGTCCTGACGTGAAGCAGGCGAAGGGATGGCTCGATTTGCACGGCGCGGATTTGCATCGTTACGGCGCCGTGCCGGACGGCGAACAATCCGATTTCGATCAATAGCGTTCGCACCCGGCCTCATTCGATGCTTCGCCCCAACACATTCGCGCTGACGGCGCTGCTCGCGGCACTCACGGCCGTCGGGCCGTTGACGACGGACATGTATCTGCCGTCGCTGCCGGCGATCGCGCGCGCACTGCACGCTTCGACCGCGCAGGCGCAATTCACGATCTCCTCCTACCTGATCGGCTTTGCTATCGGACAAATCGTTTATGGCCCGTTTTCGGATCGGCATGGCCGCAAGCCGGTGTTGCTCGCCGCAGTCGTGGTTTATTGCGTTGCCACGCTCGGCTGCGCCTTATCGACATCGATCGAGATGTTGATTGTCGCGCGCGTCTTTCAGGCGATCGGCGGCTCCGGCGGCATCGTGCTGGCGCGCGCGATCGTGCGCGACCTTTATTCCGGCGCGCGCGCCGGCCGCGAGCTTTCGGTGATGGCGTCGGTGATGGCGCTCGCACCCGTGATCGCGCCCATCATCGGCGGCACGCTGCAAACCGTCTTCGGTTGGCAGGCGACTTTTATCTTGCTTACCATCGCGGGCCTTGCGGGAATTGCGCTGATCTATTGGCTGTTACCAGAGACGCTGGGCAAGCGTGCGGAGCATCCGGTTTCAGTGGCGAGCATGGTCGCATCTTATCGTGTCGTGGCGAGTAACCGCTGTTACCTTGCTTACGTTGCGCTGATCGCTTTGAGCTTTGCCGGACTGTTCGCCTGGATTTCCGGCGCGTCGTTCGTCTTGCAGAACCTTTATGGACTGTCGCCGTTCCGTTTCGGTTTCGCATTCGCCGTCGGCTCGGTCGGCTACATGATCGGCTCCGCGCTCTCGGCGAAGCTTGTCGGCCGCTGCGGGATCGATATGACGGCCGGCATCGGCAGCGCGGCTAACGCGGCGGGCGGCATCGGCATGGTGGCCTCAGTGGCGCTTGGACTGAGCTCGGCTGCTTTTATCGTCCTGCCGATGGCGGTCTATCTCGCCGGCATGGGCATGGTGCTTTCGCAAGGGATCGCCGGCGCCATGTCGCCGTTTCCCGAGCGCGCGGGCGCGGCGTCGTCACTGCTGGGCTTCGTGCAGCAAACGCTCGCTGCCGTCTGTGGCGCGGTGGTCGGGTTGTTGCTCGGTCAAAGCGCTTGGCCGCTCGCCGGTGCGATTGCGGCGATGGGCTGCGCAACGTTTGCAGTATGGCTGCTCACGCGCCGCGTGCGCGCGCAGGTCGCTGCACATTCCTGATTTCAACGCCGGCCGAAAAGATTATCCAGCAGCCAGCCGTCGAGGCTCGCCGTGCCCGTGGTTTGCGGGACGGGGGCAGGCGGTCGGATTGGCTGGTCGTTGCGCCTTGGGCCGGTCAGACTGGACAACAGATTTCCGACCGGCGCCAGAATATCGCCGCCGTTGGTGCCCGGCAGAGGCGCGGGTGCGACGCCTTGATGCGCCACGCGCATGAAGCGGCTCCAGATTTCAACCGGCAGGCTGCCGCCCGTTATCTTCTTCGTCGGTGAGCCGTCGTCATTGCCGAGCCATACGCCGGTGACCATGTGCGCGGTGTAGCCCAAGAACCAGGCATCGCGGAAATCCTGACTGGTTCCGGTTTTTCCGGCCGCCATCCAGCCGGGCAAATCGGCCTTGTGCGCCGTGCCGATCGTCAGTGTCTGGTGCAACATGTAATTCATCATCTCGATGTAGCGCGGATCGACGACGCGGCCGAGCGGGCGCTCGCTGTGCAGATACAGCACCTTGCCGCCGGCGGTGCTGATGCGCGCAACGACATGCGGCGATACGGCCATGCCGCCGTTGGCGAAAGAAGCATAAGCGCCGGTCAGTTCGAGCACCGAAACTTCCGACGTGCCGAGCGCGATCGAGGCGTTCGGCTCGAGCTTCGACGCGATACCGAGCCGGTGTGCCGTGCGGATCACCGCGGCTGGTCCAAATTCCATGGTCAGGCGTACCGAAACCGTATTGAGCGAAAGCGCCAGTGCTTTGGCCAATGTGACCGGGCCATAATATTCATGGCCGTAATTCTCAGGCCGCCAGTTCTTGACCTTGATCGGCGCGTCTTCGCGGACAGTGTCCGGCGTCAGCCCATGTTCGAGCGCCGTGAGATACACAAAAGGCTTGAACGCCGAACCGGGCTGGCGCTTGGCGGCGACCGCGCGATTGAACTGACTCTCGCCGTAATTGCGACCGCCGACAAGCGCGCGCACCGCGCCATCCGGCGTCATCGCCACCAGCGCGCCCTGGCTCACGCCGCTTTTTTCGCCCTTCTGCGCAAGTTCATCGTCGAGGGATTTCTCGGCGATCGCTTGCAAGCCGCCATCGATGGTCGTTTTGACCACGATGTCTTCATCGACGTGTCCGATCAGGTCGTCGAGAATATCCATGACCCAATCGGCGACATAGTTGACCGACCCGGTACCGGCTTGTGCAACGATTTTGGGTGGATGCGCGAGCGCCAGTCTTTCGTTCGACTTGCTGATGAAATGAAGGTCGGCCATAGCGGCGAGTACCACGCGTGCGCGCTGCTCGGCCGCGTCGAAATTCCGCGTCGGCGCAAGCCGCGACGGCGACTTCACAAGGCCGGCGAGAAGTGCTGCTTCTGCCAAGGTCACATGGCGCGCCGATTTTCCGAAATAGCGTTGCGATGCCTGCTCGATGCCGTAAGCGCCGGCGCCGAAGTACACACGGTTGAGATAGAGTTCGAGAATCTGCCTCTTGCTGAACTTGCGCTCCAGCCAGAGCGCCAGCAGCACTTCCTGCAGCTTGCGCTCGATCGTGCGCTCCTGCGTAAGGAACAGGTTTTTTGCGAGTTGCTGTGTGATCGTGCTGCCGCCTTGCGAGTAGCCGCGGTGCAGAATGTTGGCGACGAAGGCGCGCGCAATGCCGAAGGGATCGACGCCGAAGTGTTCGTAGAAGCGCCGGTCCTCGATGGCGATAAAAGCTTTCGGCAGATACGGCGGCAGCTCTTTGAGCGACAGCACGGCGCCGCCCATGTCGCCGCGCGTTGCGAGCACGTGATTGTTGATGTCGACGATCTGGATTGACGGCGGGCGCTTGGGAATTTCCAGCGACTGGATCGGGGGTAGATGCGCGCCGATCCAGGCGATCGTGCCGGCGCCCGCTATCCCGATCCACAGCGAGAGCACCAGGCCCCAATACGCAGCGCGGCCGATCAGCGACTGGCGCCAGCTGCCGCCGCGACGTTTCCGGCGCGCGTGCTTTCCCGATCCATTGGACGCAGGCGTAGCGCGGTCGGCGGCGGTGACACGCAGGTCGTTCCCGCCCTCGCTCTTCTGTGCACGGCGCGCTCCGGTCCTCTTTCGCACAGACGCCATTGAATACGTGTCCCGCCAATCGCCGGGGCCGCCTTTCCGGCGCCGGTCCCCCGGTCACGCTACGGGTGGCGATTTAAGGGGTCGTTAAGGCTCGGGAGCCGCCCAGTTTGCCGAGAGAAAGGGCCCTGTTGCCTAGCCGGCCTTGGCCTTGAGCTTGCCGGATTTGGCGTCCATTTCGCCGACAGCAAAGAGGGCAATCAGGGCGCGTTTGATGGTCGCCTGCCGGATCGGCGAGGTGATTTGCGCACCCAGGAGATCGGTCACGTAAAAGACGTCCACAACGCGCTCGCCGAAGGTCGCAACGTGTGCCGAGGTGATGTTGAGATTGAGCTTCGAAATAGTCGCCGTCAGCTCATACAGCAATCCGGTGCGGTCGAGGCCGGTCACCTCGACCATCGTGTAGCGGTGCGACCACTGATTGTTGATCGTCACCGACGGCTCCAGTGCGAACGCCCGGATGCGGCCTTTCGGCGGCGCATGTTTTGCCACCACATCCGGCAAGCGCAGATCGCCGGCAAGGGATTTTTCGATGGAATCGGCGATCCGCATCGCGCGCCGTTCCTCATCTTCGTCGCGGTCGAATTCGCGCGAAACGGCGATGGTGTCGAGCGCGCGACCGTCGGTCGTCGTAAAGATTTGTGCGTCGACGATGTTGGCGCCAGCCACGGCACAGGCGCCGGCAATAATCGACAGCAGCCGGGGATGGTCGGGTGCGAAAACCGTCAACTCGGTGACGCCACGCTCTCTATCAAACGCGATCGAGGTCGATAGCGTTTTGCCGGCCTCTTCCGCCGCCCGCACGAAGCGCGCATGTTCAAGCTTGTGCGCGAGATCGACCTTGAGCCAGTAGGCCGGATAAAGCCGTGCCATGTAGGCATCGAGCCGCTCGGCCGGCCAATCTTGCAGCGCCTGCTTGAATTCGTCTTGTGCGATGGCAACGCGCTGGGCGCGATTGACTTCGGAAAAGCCGCCCGTCAGCGCGGGCTCCGTTTCATAGTAAAGCGTGCGGATGAGTTGGGCCTTCCAGCCGTTCCAAACGCCGGGGCCGACGGCGCGGATATCGGCGGTGGTGAGGATCGTGAGCAGCTTGAGCCGTTCCGCCGATTGCACGAGATTGACGAAATTCTCGATCGTTTTGCGATCGGAGAGATCGCGCGATTGCGCAACACTCGACATGACCAGGTGATTTTCGATCAGCCACGCAGCCAAATCGGTTTCCGCCGCGGAAAAGCCGAGCCGCGGGCACACGCGGCGGGCAACGCGCGCGCCGGCAGTCGAATGATCCTCGGGCCGGCCCTTGGCGATGTCGTGCAGGAAAAGGGTTACGTAAAGCAAAGCGCGGTGCTCGGGCTGGATTTTGTGGATCAGCTCGTTGGCAAGCGCCGTTTCTTTATTGGTACCGTGCTCGATTTCGGCGAGAACGCCGATGCACCGCAGCAGGTGCTCGTCCACCGTGTAGTGGTGATACATATTGAACTGCATCATCGCGACGATCTTGCCGAAGGCGGTGATGAAGCGACCCAGCACGCCCGACTCGTTCATCCGCCGCAGCACGGTTTCCGGATCGTTTTGCGACGTCAGGATTTCCAGAAAAAGGCGGTTGGCCTCCTTGTCGCCGCGCAAATGGGCATCGATCAGCTTGAGCGATCGCGTGATCGCGCGCAGTGCATCGGGATGGAACGCGAGATTATGCTTCTGCGCCAGATGAAAGATGCGGATCAGGTTGACCGGATCGCGCTTGAACACGTTGGCGTTGACGACGGTGATGCGATTTTTGTCGACGATGAAGTCGTCGCTCTCGGAAAGCGCGCGGTGACGCGTGGGACGTAGTCGCGCCATCATGCGGCTTAACACCGGCACGCTTTTGGCGTGGCTGTCCTCAAGCTCGGCACAAAGAATGGCGGTGAGATCGCCGACGTCTTTGGCGATGAGGAAGTAGTGCTTCATAAAGCGCTCGACGTCCTTCAGCCCCGGATGCTCGGTGTAGCCGAGCCGTACGGCGATCTCGCGCTGGATGTCGAACGACAGCCGCTCTTCCGCGCGTCCCATGATGAAATGCATGTGACAGCGCACGGACCAGAGGAAATCTTCGCAGCTTCGGAAGAGCTGATATTCGCGCTTGTCGAATACGCCGCGCTCGATGAGCTCGTCCGGTTCGCGCACGCGAAAGACGTATTTCGCGATCCAGAACAGCGTATGCAGATCGCGCAGGCCGCCTTTTCCGTCCTTGACGTTCGGTTCAACCAGATAACGTGATTGGCCGGCGCGGCGATGGCGCTCCTCGCGTTCGGCAAGCTTGGCGGCGACGAACTCCGCCGCGGTGGTGCGCACGATCTCCTTGTCAAAGCGCGTGACAAGCTCGTCGAACAGCGCGCGGTCGCCGAAGAGAAAGCGCGCTTCCAGAATGGCCGTGCGGATGGTCATGTCCGCCTTCGCCTGCCGGATGCACTCGTCGACCGAGCGCGTCGCGTGGCCGACTTTGAGGCCCGTATCCCAGAGACAATAGAGGATGGCCTCTGCAACGGATTCTCCCCACGCCGTTTGCTTGTAGGGCAGGAGAAACAGCAGATCGATGTCGGAGCCCGGCGCCTGCAAGCCGCGGCCGTAGCCGCCGGTGGCGACAATCGCCATGTGCTCCGCCTCGGAGGGGTTTTCGGAGGGATAAAGATGTTTGCGCGCGAACTCGAACAGCAGATGGATAATTTCGTCTTCCATCCGGCAAATGCGTTCCGCGCAGCGGCGACCGTGGCGGTCCTTGAGCAAAAGCTGCTCGGCTTTATCACGGCCCTTGGCGAGCGCCGCTTTCAACAGCTGCGCCAGCGCCACACGCAATTCGCGCTCGCCGCCGCTATGTGAGCGCGCGAGCTTTTCCAGCTCTGCGGCAAGGGCGCGAACGTCGATCAACTCGGTGGACACCCGGTGCGGATGTTCCGACGCGGACCGGCCGGCGCGCTCGACCTGTACGGATGTCATGGCGAGCTAGGGGATAGCGGAAGCAGCCCGCCCTGTCACCGCTTTCGGTGGTGAAAATGGAGCGCGTCTATGCTTTCCTTTACAGGACAAAGACTGTCACTGTCCGGGAGCAGGTCACATGCGTATGTTCCAGGTTTGCACGTGCGGCGAGCCGCTGCAGCTCAACGAACAACCGACGCCGAAACCGGCCGGCACGGAGGTGCTGCTCAAGGTATTGGCGGCCGGCGTCTGCCATAGCGATCTGCACCTTAACGATGGGTGGTTCGATCTCGGCGGCGGCAAGCGCATGAGCCTCGCCGATCGCGGCATGAAATTGCCGGTGACCCTCGGTCACGAAAATGTCGGCGAGGTCGTCGCGGCCGGCCCGGAGGCGAAAGACATCAAGATTGGCGCGCGCGTGCTGGCGCATCCGTGGATTGGTTGCGGTCAATGCGGGCCGTGCAGGCGCGACGAGGAAAACCTTTGCCGCGCGATGCGCAGCCTCGGCGTGTTCAGCAACGGCGGCTATGCCGATTATCTGATGGTGCCGCACCCGCGCTATCTGATCGACATCGGCGAC
>DASUKT010000204.1:0-7651 GCA_036278575.1 Pseudolabrys sp.
GTCGCTGTCAGGCCGACCGCGGGCGATCACCAATACGGCATCTATTTTGGCGCGCACCAGATCGCTTCAATCGACTTGACCAATCCGGAAGGTGTCGGTGATGTCTCCGAACACGCGTCGGCCATGTCCTCGGGCTAAACAACAGGGCCGGGCATGACAATAAAACAAAGCCGGCATTTACGGGTGATCACACCCGCATCGGCATCAGGACGTAGAGTGCGCCCTTGGAATCCTTGTCCTGGATCAACGTCGGCGAGCCGGGGTCGGCGAGTTTCAGTATCGCCACTTCGCCTTCGATCTGCGCCGCGATGTCGAGCAGGTAGCGCGAATTGAATCCGATATCGAGCGGATCGGACCCGTACTCGACTTCGATCTCTTCCGTCGCGCTGCCGGAGTCCGGATTTGTTACCGAAAGGACCAGCCTTCCATTCGTCAGCGAGAGCTTGACGGCGCGCCCGCGCTCACTCGACACCGTGGAGACGCGATCGACCGCCGCTTCGAAATCCTTTTTATCGACCACAAGCTCCTTGTCGTTGTTGACCGGAATGACGCGGCCGTAATCGGGAAAAGTGCCGTCGATCAGCTTCGAGGTGAGCACGACATCGCCGATGGTGAAGCGGATCTTGCCGGCAGAGAGCTCGACCGCGATCTCGCCTTCGCCGGTCTCGATCAGCCTTTGAACTTCGCCGACCGTCTTGCGGGGCACGATAACGCCGGTCATGCCGGCCGCCCCCTCCGGCAAAGGCAATTCCACTTGCGCAAGACGATGGCCGTCCGTTGCGACCGCCCGCAGCGCACCGGATTTAGCCGAGCCGGTCGTGTGCAGATAGATGCCGTTCAGGTAATAGCGCGTCTCCTCGGTCGAGATCGCGAACTGGGTCCGGTCGATGAGCCGCTTGAAATCGGCAGCCGCGACCTTGAACGAGTGGCTCATGGCGCCGGCTGCGAGATCGGGGAAGTCGCTCTCCGGCAAGGTCTGCAGCGTGAAGCGCGAGCGGCCGGCGCGGATCGTCAGCACGGCGCGATCGCCGGAGCCTTCGATGACGATCTGCGATCCTTCCGGAAGCTTGCGCACGATTTCGTAGAACATATGCGCCGGAACCGTGGTCGCGCCGCCCGGCGAAACCTCGGCTGCGATCGTGTCCGTTACCTCAAGGTCGAGATCGGTTGCTTTGAGGCTGAGCTTGGCGTTCTCGGCTTTGATCAGAACATTGGCCAGAATGGGAATCGTGTTGCGCCGCTCGACCACGCGGTGCACATGACCCAGCGATTTCAGCAATTCGGCACGTTCGACAGTGACCTTCATAAAAATCTCGCTTCAGCGCCCTTTCTGGGCGGCAGGGCAGCAAAAGTGACGTGCCAGCGCGAAAATCGCAAGCCTCACGCGACCCCGCGGAAGTGCGGTCCACAGGGGGCATATGCCTGCGGCGAAGGCCAGGGGCTGGACGGGATCAGGCCGTAACTCATCGCGCCCTCAATCGCTCCGCCGCCAAGGCAGGGGGGAGCCGGCGCTCCCTGAAATCAAGACGGTCCCGCTCAAGCGCGCGATGACAAGACCGGAAGTTTCCGCACTTACTCCTGCAATTGCCTTTTGAGAATTTCGATTTCCTCCGCGAGCGTCATGTCGTTGCCGACGAGGCCCTCGATCTTGCGCACGGCGTGCAAAACTGTGGTGTGGTCACGCCCGCCGAAGCGGCGGCCGATCTCGGGCAGTGAGCGAAGCGTCAGCGTCTTGGCGAGGTACATCGCGACTTGGCGTGGCCGCACGACGTTTGCAGTCCGGCGCGACGAAAGGAGATCGGAGCGGCTGACGTTATATTGCCGTGCGACCACTCGCTGGATGTCCTCGATCTTGACTCGCTTCGGCTCTTGCGGGCGGATCAGGTCCCGCACCTCGCGTTCGGCCATTTCCAGCGTCACGGCGTGGCCGGTGAGCTTGTTGTGCGCGAGCAGGCGGTTGACGGCGCCTTCCAGATCGCGGCCGTTATGCGTCACCGTCTTGGCGATATAGCTTAAGACAGGAAGCGGCACATCGAAGCCGGGATGATGCGCGCGCGCCGCCAGCACGCGTGCTTTCAGAATCTCGAAACGCAGCTCTTCGCCGAGCGAGCCCATCTCGACGACAAGACCGCCGGCAAGCCGGGAGCGCACACGATCATCCAGGCTTTCGAGGTCGGCCGGCGGCCGGTCGGACGCGACGATAACCTGCCGCCCCGCATCGATCAGCGCATTGAGCGTGTGACAGAATTCGGCTTGCGTCGATTTTCCTTGCAGGAATTGCATGTCATCGATCACCAGCACGCCGATGCCGCGCAACGCTTCCTTGAAGGCGATCGTGTTCTGCGAGCGCAGCGCCGAGACGAAGCCGTACATGAACTTTTCAGCGGTTAGATAAAGAACCTTGCGCTCGCCGAGAGCATTGCCGGCCCAGGTGATGGCCTGCAGCAGGTGCGTTTTGCCGAGACCGACACCGGCGTGGATGTAAAGCGGATTGAACATCACCGCATCGCCGCGCTTGGCGGTGGCCACTTGTTTGGCCGCCGCATGCGCGAGCGTGTTCGAGCGGCCGACAACAAATGTGTCGAAGGTCAGGCGCGGATCGAGCGGCGAGCCACCGAGCGCTTCATGTACGCCCGGATCGCCGGCCGACATCGGACGGCCATCGCCGTTGCCGTTGAGATAACGGCTGCCGAAGCCGTTGACCTCAAGCTCAGGGGCCTTCGGTTTGGCGACAGCCGTGCGCAATACGGCCGAGCGCACGACCAGTTCGATGCGGGTGACCTTGGCGTCCTCCGCCTGCCAGCAGGCAAGCACGCGTTCCGCGTAATGCGATTGAATCCAGCTTTTGAGAAAGCGTGTCGGCACGGAAAGGCGGACAGCCTCTGTCTCGATAGCCTCAAGGTCCATGCGGGCAAACCAGCTGGAATAGATATCGTCGCCGACTTCGGCGCGCAGACGTCCTTTTACCTTGGACCAACGCTCATCGTTCTGATTTGACATCGTCTCGTTGCTTGAAAAGTTGTTGTTTCAACGAACCCGGTTGCTCGGCAGGCGGCTCGATGCCGCTAACGCGCCGAAACTGACGCAACATCACCCGTTCGCAGATGGTGCTGGAGCCGGCTGGCTCGCGAAGAGTGGCCGGCGCAGCGACATCGACGGAAAATCGAGGATGCCGCGCCTCAGCAGCGGGGCGGCGGCATCGCTCCTACAAGGCCTGCGGGAACACCGTCACTTACGAAATAAATCCGGACAGGCTGGCAATTGTGCGTCATGCTTCTCGTGTGGGCGTCGGACGCCAACATCCTGATGTGAGAAGCGTTCAATCCCCTCATCTTACCCCCCAATTCCTCGCGGGCATGTGCCCGCCTTCTTGCTCATTCCGCCGCGCGCATCCACTCCGATCCGTCAGCCCTGAAAGATCGGAGCAGGCAACAAACTACCCTTCCCATCTTTCGATGGGCCTGCCGCAAATTCCATTTCCTGGTGACGCGCGGGAAATTCCGAGTGAGCTAAAAATACACGAGCGAAGGTCGCTCGCAACGGCAATCGCGCCCGCGCTCAATCTGAAAAATCCGTTGCGCGTCGATGTAAAAGCACAATTACGCACGCAAATTTTTTAACGCGTTGAATCGCCGTGCAGATTCTCAACGCTGCTAAACTGCAACACCTCGGCACAGAAAAAAAATCGTACGATCAGCGTGGCGCTTGGAATGCCGATGCCGCAGGGATTTTGGGGTCCCTGCCCGCGCTATCTCGTTAACTCTTTATCGCACCGTGCGGATTCTTGTGCGTGGAATGAAGGTAACCCTCGCATTCGTTGCGCGAGGGCAACATAGCGGCGCCCAGGCAACACTCAGGAGCGTTGACGTTGATCCACGCGCAACATTTTTCGCTGCACTGACGCGCGTGCAACAACGGCGCGTGCGCGTATTGGCGCCGCACCGTGGTGCAAAAGCGCGATAATAATGCGAATCTCGTTGTAAAATTAAGCGCGGCCGCCGAAGTCAGTCGAAAATGCCGCGATCTTGCCGCGCGTTACTTCGCGAGCTTGGCGATGCGGTGGGTAAACCGCGATACTTTACGGCTTGCATTATTCTTATGAACGACGCCACGCTGCGCCGCACGCATAATGACCGGCTCGGCTTGCTTGAGAGCCGCCATCGCTGCATTGCGGTCTCCGCTTGCGATGGCCTCTTCGATCCTGCGCATCGACGAGCGCAAGAGCGAGCGGCGTGCTTTGTTGACTTCGGTCTTGCGCGCGATCTGGCGCGTTGCCTTGCGGGCGGATTTGGTATTGGCCATCTGACTCTCGGTTAGACGGCACGCCGAACGGATATACCGCCGACCAAGCCATCGATTTACGCAGAAAAGCTGCGGGGGCGAAAGAAATCGCCGCCACGGGCGAGGCTTATAGTAAGGCCTCGTACGGGCGTCAACGCCCGCAAAACCGGTCTCAAGCGACCTTTTTGGCGCGAATGGTATCATTCCCGGCGATAACGGCGGCGCGATCGGCCGCCGAAAACGCCGCAAGCGGCGGCTTGACCCGCGCCAGTTCGGCATCGCCATGGATATGGGCAAGCAGCGCTTTGACGCCTGGCACCAGCGGCTTGCCGTCGAAGAGCTTGCGGATCGCGACGGCGGCATCCAGCGCCTGCGTATCGCCGTTTGCCCAAGCGCGGGCGCACAGATCCGCATTGAGATTGACGGTGGCTGAGATGCAGCCGGCGAACGCGCCTTGCCGTCCTTCCAGAAGCGTCGCCTCGCTCGACGGAAATACGGAAAAATCCTTCGAAATGGCCGCGACCGAGCGCGCATAAGCGAGATCGCCCGAGGAATCCTTCAGCCCCACGATGCGCGCGCCGAACTTCTCCAGAAGGCGCTTGATCAGCCCGACATGCCACGGCAGGCCCGACATCGCCGGGAAGTGATAGAGATAAATCGGAATCGGCCGTTCGGCGGTCGCGCGTATCAGCCATTCGATGTAGGCGACAAGTCCATCGTCGGGCACGCCCTTGTAGTAAAACGGCGGCAGTACCAGCGCACCGGCAAATCCCAATTCGGCGGCGTGACGCGTCAACGCGATCGCATCGGCGGTGGCGGCGGCGCCGGTGCCGACCATCAAACGATCCATGGGCAGGCCGGCGGCTTTGTAGGCGCTCATCACGCCTTTGCGTTCGTCGACGGAGAACGATGTCGCCTCGCCGGTCGTGCCCAGCACATTGAGCGCATCGCAGCCATTGTCGAGCAGGAAACGCGCGAGCCTGGTCGCGCGCGCATGGTCGGGCGCGCCATCCTCGCGCACCGGGGTGGCAATGGCGGCGATGACGCCGGAGAGCTTTTTGTGAGCCATGACGTTCCTCGAATTCAGCCGCTCACATTATAGGCTGCGAGCGCGGCCATGTTGACCAATTGGTTGTCCTTGGCGCCGAGCTGAACGATCTGCACCGGCCGGTCGAGGCCGACAAGCAAGGGTCCGATGACGGTCGCGCCGCCCAATTCCTGCACCATCTTGGTCGAAATCGACGCCGAGTGGAATGCCGGCATCACCAGCACGTTGGCGGGACCCGACAGCCGCGTGAACGGGTAGGGCGCCGCAAGCTCCTGATTGAGCGCGACGTCGGCGGCCATTTCGCCGTCGTATTCGAAATCGACGCGTTTTTGGTCGAGGATGCGCACGGCGGCCTGCACGCGCTCCGAGCGCTCGCCCGGCGGCTGGCCGAAATTCGAGAACGCCAGCATCGCGACACGCGGTTCGTGCCCGAGCCGGCGTGCGACGCCGGCCGCTTCGATGGCTATCTCGGCAAGCTCATCCGCCGTCGGCATTTCGGTGACGGCGGTATCGGCGACCAGCACCGTGCGTCCGCGTGCGATGATAAGCGAGACGCCGATCACACGGTGACCTGGCTTTGCGTCAATCACGTGCAGCACGTCTTCGAGTGCGACCGAGAAGTTGCGGGTGACGCCCGTCACCATGGCGTCGGCATCGCCCAGCGCCACCATGCAGGCGGCAAAATGATTGCGGTCCTGGTTCACCATGCGCTGGCAGTCGCGCAACAGGAAGCCGCGCCGCTGCAGCCGCTCGTAGAGGAAATTCGTATATTGCGCGTTGCGCGTCGAGAGGCGCGCGTTGACGATCTCCATGCCGTCGCCGAGCTCGATGCCGGTCTCGCGCGCGGTTTCCTTGACGCGGTCCTCGCGCCCGACGAGGAGTGCCGTGCCGAGCCCCTGTTGCACGAAGCTCGCGGCGGCGCGGATCACCTGCTCCTCTTCGCCTTCGGCAAAAACAACGCGCCGCGGCTGACGGCGCAGGCGCGCGAACACCTGCACCAGCGTGCCGGCGATCGGATCGCGGCGCGACCGCAACTGCTCGCGGTAGCCGTCCATATCGACGATCGGACGCCGCGCGACGCCGGTATCCATCGCCGCCTTGGCCACCGCCGGCGGCACGGCGGAAATGAGCCGCGGATCGAACGGCACCGGAATGATGTAATCGGGGCCGAATTTCGGCCGCATGCCGTAAGCCGCCGCGACTTCGTCGGGCACGTCCTCGCGCGCGAGATCGGCAAGCGCCTGCGCCGCAGCGATTTTCATTTCCATATTGATGGCGGAAGCGCGCACGTCGAGCGCGCCGCGGAAGATGTACGGGAAGCCGAGAACGTTGTTGATCTGGTTTGGATAGTCGGAACGCCCCGTCGCCATGATGGCGTCGTCGCGCACGGCGGCGACTTCCTCGACGGTGATCTCAGGATCGGGATTGGCCATGGCGAAGATGATCGGCTTGTCCGCCATCGACTTCACCATCTCCTGCGTCACCGCGCCTTTGACCGAGAGGCCGAAGAACGCATCGGCGCCTTCGAGCGCATCGGCGAGCTTACGCGCCTTGGTCTTCACCGCGTAGGCTGACTTCCACTGGTTCATGCCTTCGGTGCGGCCTTGGTAGATGACGCCCTTGGTGTCGCAGAGGATGAGATTGTTGGGCGCGACGCCGATCGCCTTCAGCAGTTCGAGGCAGGCAATGCCGGCCGCGCCAGCGCCGTTGCACACGATCTTGGTCGATTTGATATCGCGGCCGGTCAGGTGCAGCGCGTTGATGAGGCCCGCCGCCGAAATGATTGCGGTGCCGTGCTGGTCGTCATGGAAAACCGGGATATCCATCAGTTCGCGCAGGCGCTGCTCGATGATGAAGCATTCCGGCGCCTTGATGTCTTCCAGATTGATGCCGCCCCAGCCGGCACCGAGATATCTGACGCAGTTGATGAATTCGTCCGGGTTTTCGGTCGAGACTTCGAGGTCGATCGAGTCGATATCGGCAAAGCGCTTGAACAGGACGGCCTTGCCCTCCATCACCGGCTTTGCTGCGAGCGCGCCGCGGTTTCCCAGGCCGAGAATGGCGGTGCCGTTGGTAATGACGGCGACGAAGTTGCCCTTTACCGTATAGTCGTAGGCGCGGCTTGCATCTTCGGCGATCGCCAGCACCGGCACGGCGACGCCCGGCGAATAGGCGAGCGACAGGTCGCGCTGGGTCGCCATCGGCTTGGTGGCGACGACCTCCAGCTTGCCGGCGCGTCCGGTGCTGTGAAATTGCAGGGCTTCTTGATCGGTGAAGGTTGGCCGGCTGCCGGCGGGGCGCTTGGCAGGCATTGTTACTCCA
>DASUKT010000205.1:0-3377 GCA_036278575.1 Pseudolabrys sp.
CGCGCCGCGAGCGCGTCTGCAATGCGCTGAAGATGAACAATGGCGATCCCGATCCCGGTCAGGACCAGTCCGCCAATAATCGCGACAATGCCGCCGGTGATGAGTGTGTCGCCGAAGCTGAATTCCTTGACCGGAATGCCGAAGGCAATCATCACGGCGCCGGCGGCAATGCAGATGGCGCTGCACAGAAACAATAAAACCAACATGCGTTCTACTTACCTTTGTCGAGCGGCGACCGCTAAAGCTTTGGGTCTGCTTGGTATTCTCGCCGCTACAATACCAGTCCCGCGCTCGAAATTAAACCACCGATCGAGCGGGCCCATGCCTCACTAAAGTCAAGGCGGACGCTACATTAGGCTTACAGAGTTGATGGCAACCGCAGAGCCGTTGAGCCGGAGATTGCCGCGGCGGCGTTGAGCGCCTAATTACATGGAACTCGCCAGGGACATGCCGGTTCACCGGCTAGGGCCTGATTTCAAAAGCTGCTTTGCCGATCGAGGAGGATCCTAATGTCGTTCACGTTGCCTGACCTGCCATATGCCCACGACGCCCTGGCGCCGTACATGTCGCGCGAGACGCTCGAATATCATCACGATAAGCACCACAAAGCCTACGTCGATAACGGTAACAAACTGCTGCAAGGCTCTGGCCTGGAAGGAAAATCTCTCGAGGAAATCGTGCGGGGCTCCTTCGGCAAGAATGCCGGCCTCTTTAACAATGCCGGGCAGCACTACAATCACCTGCACTTCTGGCAATGGATGAAGCCGAATGGCGGCGGTGACAAGATTCCCGGCGCGCTGGAGAAAAAGATTGTTGCCGACTTGGGTTCGGTCGCAAAGATGAAGGAAGACTTCATCCAGGCCGGTGCGACCCAATTCGGCTCCGGCTGGTGCTGGCTGGCGGTGAAGGACGGCAAGATCACCGTGATGAAGACCGCCAATGGCGAGAGCCCGCTGGTGCACGGAGCCAAGCCGATCCTCGGCTGCGACGTTTGGGAACACTCCTACTATATCGACTACCGAAACCGGCGCCCCGACTACCTCAAGGCGTTCGTCGATCATCTGGTGAACTGGGAGCACGTCGAGCAGATGCTGACGGCTGCGACCAAGTAGGACGAACGACTGTCTTTAGCGAACGACAATAAAAACCGGTCGGCCTTCCGGGCCGACCGCATCGCTATTTTGGTCTTCGTCATTCTCGCGACTATCGCGGTGTTGACCTTCCGCGATTATGGTCTCGGCTGGGACGATTTCACCCATTCGCAATACGGCGACCTGCTGCTCAAGCTCTATGGCTCGGGCTTTTCCGATACGCGCGCCCTGTCCTTCGTCAATCTCTACAAATACGGCGGCGGCTTCGACATGGCTGCCGCACTCGCCGCCAAAGTCCTGCCCTTCAGTCTGTTCGAAACGCGCCGGCTTGTCGGAGCGGCAATCGGCATTGTCGGATTGATTGCGACATATCGGCTTGGCCGGCGCATGGGCGGTCCTGTTGCCGGTCTGATCGCACTGCTGCTGCTGGCGACCTGTCCGCTCTATTACGGCCACATGTTCATCAACGCGAAGGATGCGCCCTTTGCCGCCGCGATGGCGGTCCTGCTGCTTGGCTTCGTCCGTGCCGTTCACGCCTATCCGCAACCTGACGCACGCGCCATTGCGCTTGCCGGCGTCGGCATCGGTCTCGCATTCGGCTCGCGTATCCTTGCCGTCATTGCTGCGCCTTATGCCGCGTTGGCGCTCCTGCTGATCGTCGCGGCCGAGGGCCGCGCGAGCGGTTGGCGCGCGGCCACGGCGCGCTTCGGACAATTTGTTCTGGCGATGCTGCCAGCCCTTGTACTCGGTTACCTCATCATGGGGTTGCTGTGGCCATGGTCGATCGTCTCGCCACTGAACCCGATACGCGCGACTGAATACTTCGACACATTCTTCGAAAAGCCGTGGAGAGAACTTTATGAAGGCGCCCTGATCTCGGTGCCGGACATGCCGGCGAGCTACCTGCCTCATCTCTTCGCACTCAAGCTGCCGGAAATCATGCTGGCGCTTGGCATCGCGGGCATTGTCGGCTCATGCGTCGCCGCGGCACGCACTGACATTCCGCTCAGTCGCCGCGCCGGCCTGCTCGCCGTTGCTCTCGCCGCTGTCGCACCAGTCGCCATCGCGATGATCGCACGCCCGGCGCTCTATAACGGGCTGCGTCATTTCGTATTTGTCGTGCCGCCGTTTGCGGTGTTGGGCGGGCTTGCCGGTGCATGGATGTTCGACAAGACGCACCGGTACGGCCGCGTTGCTCTGGCCGCGCTTGCCGCCGTGTTTCTCGCCGGCATCGCAACGCCGGTGAGCGACATGATGCGCCTGCATCCGTACGAATACACCGCTTTCAATTGGTCATCGGGGGGCGTGCGCGCGGCGCGCGGACAGTACATGCTCGATTATTGGGGGTTGGCCTTCAAACAGGCGGCGGAGAAACTGCGTGTTCAGTTGGCAGCAAATCATGAAGCGCCGCCACCCGGGCGCCGCTGGGTGGTCGCGATCTGCGGACCGCAATCGTCGGCCGAGGTCGAGCTCGGATCGCAGTTCGAAACAACATGGGATGAAAAGAAGGCGGACTTTGCCATGGAGCTCGGCACGTTCTACTGCCGTCCGTTGCAGGCGCCGCTTCTGGTGAACATCGAGCGCGAAGGCGTGAGCTACGCGCGCGCTTACGATTTGCGAGGCCGGCCGACGACGCCGAATTTGCTGACGGTACCGCCACCGCAATAGAAACTTTCCAGTTGCGATTCGCTGCACGGGTCATTGCCGGGCCTGACCCGGCAATCCATCGTCCTGAAAAAAATTTTTCCTTTGATGGATGCGCGGGCCTTCGCCCGCCGAAGGGTTCGAGGCCGAAAAGTCACTACCGGACGCTTCGGCCCGCAGGCGGGTCAAACCCGCGCATGACGATTCAAGGTGGCATCTCTTGCGCGCGCAAGTGTGCGCTCCGCCTGCGCCACGATCGCGCGGATAATGTCGGCCGCGGGCTGCACGTCGTGGATCAATCCTGCCGCCTCGCCGACAAACACGCCGGTATTGTCGATATTGCCCGACTGCCACGCGCGTGAATAGCGGTCGAGCTCGCGCACGGCGTTCTCCGCCGATGCCAAAGCCGTCTCACGTCCGTGCCAGTCGTTGACGAACTGGTTTTTCATGACACGCGCGGTGAATTCCGCCGGCCATTCCTTCTTGCGCACGACATCGACGACGCTGGTGCGGATGGTCGCATCGCCGTCCGCATCGACCGCTGCCTGCTGGAAGGGCGCCGGAACGATGGCCTCCTTGCTTGCCCAAAAACGCGAGCCGACGAGCACGCCATCGGCGCCGAGCATCAAGGCCGCCGCCAGC